>CAZHLQ010000301.1:0-3527 GCA_964533235.1 uncultured Gudongella sp.
AACGCGGCCACAACCCGTTGGTGGCTGGAACGGCGGGGCAGACCATCACCGCCCTGTTGTGCCGCCTCGATGCCGAAACCCGCGACCACATCATCCAATCAATCCCGCCCGGCGCATCTGTGATGGACGAAATCGCAGCCCGCCTCGTCGATAGCGTCCATGAGGAGACCGACAAGTGAACATGATCACCACCCGCACACCTAACGTCCGGGCCCATATCCCTGTCGTGCCGGACAGGTTCAACCGCGCGGCATATCGCACGGTATCGGCGCAATGTGAGTTGCGTGAGGCGATGAGGAACTCAGTCCCGAAGGCGGCGCGCGCCAAAGCCGATGCATCCCCGAAGCGCAAGCCGTCCAAGATGGCTGCGGAACAGTTGGCCGAAGCCAAGCGGCGGGGGAAGTCAAATCGCCTTCGTATCCTCGCTGCGCTGGAAATCCGCAACCGGTCGCGCGAGGCCATCGAAGCCGAACTCGGCCTGACGAGAAACGAGATGAAGACGGCGATGGATGTGCTTTACCGCTACGAGTTTGTCTCCCGCGTTGGCACATCGCCGCTTTTGTCCGGTCGCCCAGGCATGAGCGTCGTAATCGCAATCCCCCCGGCAGGCCGCGCCGCACTGGCGGAGGGCCGGGCGTGATGGGCGTCGAAAGTATCCCGCACGGTGAGAACCGCATTCCCATGGCCCGTCTAGTTTGCGACGACTGCGCGAAAAGTGAGGTCGTCCCGTGCCGATATACAGGATCAGCATCCCGAGGGACCGAAGGTCCAGACCTTGGGCAGGCGCACAAGAAGGCCACCGGCAAAGGTTGGTCAATCATCAAAGGCAAAATCCACTGTCTATCATGCACGGCAAAGCGCAAAGCCGCCGCAGCGCCTCAAAAATGGATCAAGGATGCAATCGGGAAACGTGAGGCGGAGGCCACTATGTCTAAGATCGAAGATAAGCACGAAGTTTCCAGTAACCCCATCCGCAAGCCGACGCCGAAACAGGAGCGTTTGATCATCCTCGCGCTTGAAGATGCGTATGACGATCAGGCTAAACGGTATCGCGGCAATGCCACCGACAAGGCCATAGCCGACGAATTAGGGGACGGTGTGTTGTTCGGATGGGTCGCTGAGGTCCGGGAGCGGCTATTCGGCCCTTCTGGTGGCAACGAGGAAATCGACGCGATACGCGCCGCCATTGAGGCATCGCAATCGAAGGCCGATGCAGCCAAGGTTGAGACTGACAAGGAGCTGGCCGCCCTGCGCAAGCGTCTCGATGCGGTGTGTGCTGCTGTTGGTCCGAGAGTTAAGGCGTGACCATGACCGACATGATCAACCACCCGCCGCACTACACCAGTCACCCGGCCCGCTGCGCATGTGGGCAGCCTATCGAGTGCATCCAGATCACCGAGTATATGAACTTTTGCCTTGGCAACGCGCTGAAATATTTGTGGAGGAGCCACCTAAAGCACGCCAATCAAGTAATTGATTTAAAGAAGGCTGAGTGGTATATTCGCAGGGAAATTCAGCGGCTTGAGGCGAATGAACATGTGGAAAGAGTATCCCAACGATCCGCGATACGAGGTGAGCACGGAGGGGCAAGTGAGGATGAAGGGGCGGCAGCCTCGGAAGCCGTCCGTCACTCCTACTGGCTACCATGTGATTGTGTTCTCCAACCCGGGGACGAAGCACATTGGCCGGTATGTGCATCGCATGGTTCTGGAGACCTTTGTGGGGTCATGTCCGGAAGGCTTGGAGGTATCACATCTGAACGGGGACAACTCGGACAACCGGCTGTCGAACTTGCGCTACGAGAGCAAGAAGGCAAATCACGCGCGGAAAGTGGGCCACCAGACCGACTACAACGGGGCGCGGAACCCTGCTGCGAAGCTGACGGATCAGCAGGTCAGGGAAATCAGAGAATCGCGGGCACCGGAGAGCGCACTTGCCAAGATCTACGGCGTGACGCGTTCAACCATTGGTCGAGCGAGGCGGGGAGACAGTTGGCGTCAGACCTGATCTGGCGCTCCGACCTGAAAGGCGCGGCCATCGACGATCTGCGCAAGGCCGTCTGGTATCTGCAAGACGAAATCGCCAAGCATGAGGGCAAGCAATGACCAGCAAGACCGCGCGCCGCCGCCGCAAGAAGGCCGCCAAGATCAGCATCCCCGGCCAGACAGCCAAGCCGCAGCACCGGGCGGGGGCGAAGACCCACGAGGACCCCCGAAAAACCGCGCTTGAGGCCCGCTGCCGCGTTTCCGGGTATCAAGCCACCCCGCAGGCGCTAGACGCCGCCAGAGCGCCGCATTGGGGCTGTGAGGTGGGACGCTGTATCGGCGAGGCCGCAAGCCACGACCAATCCCGCCTGTGGGATACATGGTGCCGCATGACCGCCGCGCGCCGGAACTGGCTGCAACGGTCGATCGGCCTGACCGGTGATCCGGCCAACAGCAACATGCCTCACCTTCCAGAGCCGATGGAAACCGACCCGTCCGCAACCGTCGATACCCGCAGCCAGGAGGAACGCGACCGCGACGCCCGCCGCGCTTACGATTACTGGGCCGGTCTGGTGGAGGACGTGCGGTGGATTGTTGGCCGCATGCACTTGCGCCTAGCCGTCTCGGGCATGGGCGGCCCGTGGTGGCAGGAAGGACGCCCGACCAGCAAGGGCAAGGCGTTGGTCCGGGTATTGCGCGAGGTGGCAGACATGGACAGCGGCGCAACCAAAAGGTGTTGACGGGAAACCGGAACCGTGCAATTCTCACAATCGAAGAAGCGCGTCCGGGAAACACCCGTGGCGCGCTTTCGCATTTCCGGCCTGAGACCGCTCAGGCAACCCCGCCAGCCTGCACATCGCCACGCTGCGCAACGGCGTTAACCGACCGGGCCAATCGTTTCATAGGGTCGGAAGCGTGGAAGGCGGGACACATGGCGCGCATCACCACGATCAAGCCAACGCTCCAAATGCTGCGGCCCAAGCTGCAAGCGCCAAAGGACGAGGCAGGACGCAGCCGTTACCGCGACAACAACGCACCGTGGCGCGCATGGTATAAGACCGCCCGCTGGCAACGCCTGCGCTGGCAGGTGCTGACCGAGGCCATGTTCACCTGCGCCATGTGCGGCAGGTTAGAGGGCAATACCTCGCAGCTGGTGGCCGACCACATCAGGCCGCACCGTGGCGACGAGGCGCTGTTCTGGCAGCGCGCCAACGTGCAGTGCGTGTGCAAGCCGTGTCACGATGGGGCCAAGCAGGCGATGGAGCGGAGGGGTTTGGCATGAAACGGTTTCAGGAATCCGCAGGCGGGCGCATCATCAGCATGCTGACGGGCGCAAACGTCGTAACAGTCGAGGTGGGCAACCTCACTGTAGATGAAGCAGCGCGGGCCATGGACGCGGTGCTGACCGCGTTAGAGGCCGCGTTCGCTCACATTCCGAATGGCATTCCTCCGAGCAAGTGACGATGCAGGTGCATTGCTGCGCCGCCGCTAAATTATCACTCCGTTAGCGTGCCCCCCCCCCGGTGGTCAAATCTTCAGGAT
>CAZHLQ010000302.1:0-9001 GCA_964533235.1 uncultured Gudongella sp.
TGCTCCTTGTAACCTCAAGGACAGACGAGTATTTAAGCTTATCACGAGAGGATAAGCTTACTATGCACCTTAAGTGCTTCTGGAAAAGTGGATTTATAAGGGAGGCACTTGGGACAAGTCTTTCTGATGCCAGAAGGATCAAAAAAGCTTATCTTAAGATTACTCTTCCCGTTACATCTTCCTTGTCTTCCCTGTTGGATCTGTCTGAAACAGATGAAGATACAGCAGCTCATTTTGTGAGATTGCTTGACTTCATGGGAATAATCCATCAATCAGGCTGGGGTGAGGATTTTGTACAAACACCGATAGGGAGGTTGGCGAGGGTACACTTTCAGGAGTGGGACAAACCAAAACGTGATAAGGTTATCCATATGAAGCAATACAAATCGAGCAAATAGTATCGGAGGGATAAGATGAAAAGATTGGAAATGATGGATTTTACAGAATTCAAGTACCTGTCTGGGTTAAGGGCTTCTCCTGGAGGCTCCAGTATTGCCTTTGCAGTTCACAGGATGGATCATGAAAACAACAAATACCTTTCAAATCTTTTCCTGCACCATAAGGATGGAAGATTGACACAGCTTACAGACACAAATGAAGAAAAAAACTGTGTTTGGATAGATGATACTACTCTTTTATTCCCATCTCGAAGAGACAAGGACGTGAAGGACAGGAAGGAAGCCAAACAACCCCTTACTTGCTTTTATAAGCTGGACCTTGACTCTATGGAGATTTCACGTGAATTCGAGCTTCCATTGGATGTAAGTGTTATTGAGCCATTGAAGGATGGGAAATATCTTCTACTTGCATCCTTTGATAAGAGGATCGGCAAGACCTGGGGACTCTCACAGGAGGAGCTTGAAAAGAAAGTAGCTGAGCTCAAGGAAGAAAATGATTATGAGATTCTTGACGAGATACCATTCTGGTTCAATGGCGACGGTTTTACTAATAAAAGAAGGACTCGATTGTTTCTATACGACAGCACAAGCAATGAGATCATACCACTAACGGATGAATTCACAAATGTTGAAAGTATACAGGTAGATCCTTCCAAGGAAAGAGCTCTTCTCGTGACGACATCATTTATCGATAAGATGAGTTTAAGCAACGATATACAACAACTTGATCTCTCGAGCCTCAGGTTGGAAAAGATATCTCCGATAGAAGACTTTTCATATGACTTTGCCGGTTACATCAAGGATATGATCGTATTTGTAGGCAAAAATAGGAAAAATTATGGCATAAACGAGAATCCTAAAATATTTCTCACTGAGGACGAAGGCCTAAGCTACGTGAAGCTGAATGACCTCAAGCACGACATATATAATTCTGTGGGTTCAGACTGCAGATATGGATTTGGTAAAAGCTTTCAAGTGGATAATGATTACATTTACTTTATAAGTACTCTGGGACATTCTTCAAATCTGTATAGGATCGGGCTAGACGGTATCCTTGAGAGAATGACTACTGAGGAAGGCTCCGTAGATGAGTTTGAGGTTCATGGTGATTCAGTTTACATCGTTGCTCTCAGGCAGCTTAAGCTACAGGAGCTGTATTCAGTGAAAAACAGGGATGAGGACCAGTTGACCAGCTTAAATTCTGAGGTGCTGAAGGACAAGACTCTTTCGATCCCAGAGGCTATGGTGTTTCACAACGATGACGTAGAGCTTACTGGCTGGGTAATGAAGCCCATTGAATATGATGAAAGGAAAAAATATCCTGCAATACTAAATATACACGGCGGACCTAAAACTGTTTACGGAACGGTATATTTCCATGAGATGCAGTACTTGGCAAACAAGGGCTTCTTCGTCTTCTTTATGAATCCCAGAGGCAGCGATGGCAAAGGAGACAAGTTTGCAGACATCAGAGGTAAGTATGGTACCATCGACTATGATGACCTTATGATATTCACAGATAAGGTTCTGGACCAATACCCTGCTATAGACCGGTTCAAGGTTGGTGTAACAGGGGGGTCCTACGGAGGATTTATGACCAACTGGATAATTGGTCATACCAATAGGTTTAAGGCCGCTGTTTCTCAAAGAAGCATTGCGAACTGGACCTCCTTCTTTGGTACCTCGGATATCGGATATTATTTCACTGAGGATCAAAATACTGCTACTCCCTGGAATAATCACCGAAAGCTATGGGAGCATTCTCCCCTGAAATACGCAGATCAAGTTCAGACTCCCACCCTCTTTATACATTCAGAGGAGGACTACAGGTGCTGGCTTGTCGAAGGTATCCAGATGTACACAGCTCTTAAATATCATGGGGTTGTATCAAGATTGGTGATGTTCAGAGGAGAAAATCATGACCTTTCCAGAGAAGGAAAGCCAAAGCATAGGGTTAGAAGGCTTAGGGAGATAACGGATTGGTTTGAGAGATACCTTTCAATTGACAATTGACAGTTGACAATTGGATGAGTAATGAACGATGAACAATGAACAACGAACAGTGAATAGTGAATAGTGAACAGTAAACAATAGCTAAGTACCAAGAAGAGATGGCTTTTAGCTGCTCGCTGTTAGCTATTAGCGAAACCTTAGATTCTTCGCTTCGCTTCAGAATGACAACATTTTTGTCATCCCGAGCGAAGTCGAGGGATCTACTCATTTTTTGTCAACTATCAACTATCAACTTAGTCCTTTCGCTTAACGCTTTTTATTGTCCATTGTCAATCGTCAATTGTCAATTCAAAAATATATCTCTTCCCCGTCCTCTGGAACAAAGAGGGACCCGCTAAATCCATTCTCTTCAGCGAAGCTCCTTAAGTCTTTACGGGATAAAGTCCAGTGGTTCATCGCCTCCATATGGACTGAAACTATCTTTGAATCAGGCTTTGCCCTGTGAACATTAAGGATATCGTCTTTGCCCATAACAAGCATTTCATCCATCAAAATATTTCCTCCCCCGTTTAAGACTATTATCTCTGGTTGATAATGATTGATCGTATCCTCAACTCCCTTATACCAAACTGTGTCACCAGCTATGTATAGAGATTTTTCATCAGGATGGGAGAATACAACCCCACATACGTTCCCTATTACTTCAAGTACTTCTCCTCTGCCGTGCTGACCCGGAGTTCTATTTAGTTTTATATCATGAAATTTCGAATCTAGGCTTAGTATCTCAATGTCTTGGAAACCTGAGTTCTCTAGCTCTTTTAAAGCTTCTTCATTTTCAACAAATACCTTTTTATCCCTTGGAAGAAGCTCATTCGCGGCAGGGTCGAAATGGTCAAGATGCATGTGCGTTATTACTACTGCATCGACGTTTATGATCTCCTCCATTGGTATGGGCAGATCAACGATTGGGTTTTTCATATCCTTTCTCAAGGAGTCTCCAAAAGCCCTGAAAGATCCCTTTCCCCCTAACACAGGATCAATCAGGAATCTTTTCCCAGCATACTCAATGAAAACAGTAGCGTTTCTGATAAGTTTGATTCTCATTTATAGACAGCTCCTTTCAAATGTATATCCCTTAGCGTTTCAGAATGGCTATTTAGAGGTATTAGGTATGTAGGTGATTTTTATGAAAAGCTTCCTTGGAAAAATCAAAGATAAAATATTTGTGGTCTTTATTGACCAGCTGCTATATAGATTTGCAAATCACAATGTATTGTGGTCAGGAGCCTCATTGACATATTTTTTGATTTTGTCGATATTCCCGTTCCTGATCGTTTTACTTAACATACTTAGCTATTCGTCATTGGTGAGAGAAAAAGCTATCCTTGACTTGATCCGATTTTTGCCTCTTGACATAGTAGCAATAATTGAGGGCTTTCTGAATGATTTATCTCGATCGAGCAGCCAGGAGCTACTCTCAGTTGCAGCATTTCTTGGACTTTGGACAGCATCCTCAGGTGTCAAGGCTATCATTAAGGCGATAAATATTGCATATGATTATGCTGAAAACAGGAATTTCCTCAAGCTCAGGGGCTTATCAGTTTTATTCACGCTAGCCTTGTTATTAATGATCACGCTTGTCATGATATCTCTAATACTAGGTCCAATTCTAGCAAGAACTCTGTTTGACAGGTTTGGCTATGGAGATTCCTTTACAACTCTCTGGAATTACTTGAGATACGTCGTACCTCTTGTATATATGATCCTTATTTTTGCCTTACTGTATAAGTTTAGTCCCAACATAGGCAAAAACCTTAGAATACCTATAAGAGAGGTCCTTCCGGGGGCTGTCTTTACAACCATTGCCTGGGTATCTCTGTCGCTCCTTCTATCATATTACGTAAACAACTTTGGGAAATATGCCATAACCTACGGAAGCCTTGGGGGAGTCATTGTTCTTCTAATATGGATATACTACAGCAGTATAGTCATAGTCCTTGGAGGAGAAATAAATGCCACCCTTGAGGATATGCGAAAGAATGGACTTAAGGTCAATCCCGAAAGAAGCGCATTTTATAAGGATTAGGACATCGGGGACGGTTCTTTTTGTCCCGATTTTGGGACAAAAAGAACCGTCCCCGATGTCCTTAGCCATTCATTGTTGCAAATACCAGTCCCGTCACATCCTTTGCTCCAGCCTTTGAGAGCACACTGGCGCAGGCTTTCAGCGTGTTACCCGTAGTGTATATATCATCGATAAGCAGTATCCTTTTACCGAACAAGCTTGCTCCTGTCCTTATGGAAAAGGAGCCTTTTAAATTCTCTTCCCTCTGGGATTTAGATAACCTGTTTTGCTCATAAGTCCATGCTGACTTAATAAGACTTTTCTTATCAACTGGTATTCCTGTGAGTCTTGATAGCTCCTCTGCCAAAAGCTGAGATTGATTGTACCCTCTTATTGCTTCCTTTCTCCAATGGACAGGAACTGGAATCATCAGGTCAAAATCAATCAAGGATCTTTCAATCATCGTCTGGTGCATCAAATGTGCGATAGGCTCATAATGGTAGCTTTTGTCATTGAACTTAAACTGGTGTACCAACTCTCTTGCAAAGCTGTTATAGAAAACAGATGCATATACTCTCTCAATAAAAGGATCCTTCATCAGAAATCCCCGATGTATTGCCTCAAAATTGTCCCTGCAGTCTCTGCAAAGCCTACCCTCAAGATAGGGTGTTTCATCCTTACAGAAATAGCAGAAGTTTTCAGTGGGAAAGAGTATTTTAAAAAGCAATTATTTCACACCCTTCAGTCGTTTATTATGAAATGAAAGTAGTCTCTTAGCTTTGCATTCAGAGAGGAATATCTCTTTGCGATCTGATTGTTTTTTATCATCATATGCAGGTATCTCTTATCGCCTACAAGCACCACCAAGTCTCTGGCTCTCGTAACTGCAGTATAAATAAGGTTCCTGGTAAGCAGCATTGGCGGTCCACTGAAAATTGGGATGATCACTGCTGGGAACTCACTACCCTGGGACTTGTGGATAGTTGTGGCGTAGGCAAGTCTTAGATCATCCATCTGCCTGATCTCAAATTCAACCTCTCGATCGTCGTCAAATAGGACCGTAATGATACCCTCTTCATCATCGATAGACTTAATGAATCCAAAATCACCGTTAAATATCCCTTCTCCCTCCTCGTAGGGTCTTCCTTCAACATCAACCGTCCAAACAGCCTGGTAGTTGTTTCTGATCTGCATGACTTTATCGCCAACTCTAAATATCTCATCTCCAATAAGCTTTTCAGCCTTGCCTTTTAAAGGTGGATTCAAGGCCTGCTGCAGAGATTTATTAAGTGCAGCTACCCCTGCATCACCCTTTCTCATTGGCGTCAGCACTTGTATGTCTTTTATTGGATCATAACCATAGAAGGTAGGCAGTCTTGATGTCGTAAGCTCCTCTATCTCCTCCCTGATCTCCTTGCCAGTCGCCTTGTATATAAAGAAGAAATCCTTGCCCTTTTCGTTTAGCCTTGGAGTCTCGCCCTTGTTTATCAAGTGAGCATTTATAATTATCATACTCTCTGATTCCTGTCGAAATATCTCATCAAGCCTTACTACCCTTACTACACCGGAATCAATTATATCCCTAAGCACATTTCCCGCTCCAACTGACGGCAGCTGATCCACATCTCCTACCATTATCAATCTTGTACCTGGCTTTATAGCCTTTACAAGATGATTCATCAGGAGTATATCCACCATAGACATCTCATCAATTATTATAGCGTCAGCATCAACAGGACTTTCCTCATTTTTACTGAACTGAAGGTTTTCGTTTACATAGCTAATTTCAAGCAGTCTATGAACAGTTCTTGCCTCAACGCCAGTCGCTTCAGTCATCCTCTTGGCAGCACGACCTGTTGGAGCTGCAAGTACTACCTTTTTATCCTCCCTTTCAAGAAGCTTTATTATAGCAGTTATTATAGTCGTTTTACCTGTTCCAGGTCCACCGGTTATTACTATAGTTCCGTTTTCCATGGCACCCTTTATGGCTAATTTCTGTTTTTCGCCAAAATTAAATCCCTGGATCCCCTCCTGCCGCAAGATCCATGAATCAGTGTCTGCTGAGAGTTCCTCTCTCTGAGAAAGGCTTAGCTCTGCCAGCGCCTTGGCAACATTGTTCTCGGCCGTATGGTAGGGCATATAATAGATCCTTACTTCATCTCCTGATTGAGAGCTATGGAAGCTCTGTCTCAAAAGCAGTGCAGTCAAGGCACCCTCCAGACCATCCTCTCCCACCTGAAGAAGCTGCATCGTTTTTTTTGTAAGCTCTTCCTTTGGCAGGTAACAGTGTCCCTCACCAGCAGCACTCATCATGACATACTTAAGTCCTGCCTCAAGCCTGTAGGGAGAGCTCTTATCCATGCCAAGCCTGGCAGCGATCTCATCAGCCGTCTTAAATCCCATACCTGTTATGTCCTCAGCCAGCCTGTACGGATTCTCCCGCACAATGTTCACTGCATCCTTCCCGTACTGCTTATATATTTTCATGCTTTGATTTATACTTAAGTTATAGCTCTGGAGCGCCACCATAACATCCCGCATCTCGCGCTGATCATCGTAGGATTCCATTATCCTTCTGAGCTTTTTTTCGCCAATCCCCTCTATCTCCAACAACCTTTGAGGATTATATTGGATAATGTCAAGAGCTTCTTCTCCAAAATGCTCTACGATTTTCTTAGCTGTCTTGGGACCAATATGGGGTATGAGTCCTGAGCTTAGATAGTTTTCTATACCCTTGGTTGTGGTGGGCATGATGGACTTTAATGTATCAAACAAGAATTGTTCTCCGAATCGGCTGTGGAAGCCCCATTCTCCTTCCAGTGACACCGCTTCATCCTTATGCAGAAAAGGCGCTATACCGACGATAGTGACACTTCCATCGGATGTGTACAGCTTTCCAACGGTGTATCCGTTTGATTCATTTCTGAAAATAATGTCCTCGACTATTCCCTGAAGCTCCATGATCCCACCTCCTTTGCTATAGGAAGATTATAACATAAAAATGCCTGTATCAGGCATTCAAAATCAGCCAGATACAGGCATTTCATACTAATTTATGACTTTCTTAAGAATCTCCGCCTTGTCCGTTCTCTCCCAGGACAAATCCACGTCTGTTCTTCCAAAGTGACCATAGGCTGCAATCTTTCTATAGATAGGCCTTCTAAGGTCCAGGTCTCTGATTATCGCTGCAGGTCTTAAGTCAAAGTTTTCCTCGACTAGTTTTCTTATTTCCTCATCGGCTATCCTTCCAGTTCCAAAGGTATCAACATTTACTGAAAGCGGGTGTGCTACACCTATTGCATAAGCAAGCCCAACCTCGCACTTGTCTGCAAGTCCGGCTGCGACAATGTTTTTGGCAACATATCTTGCTGCGTAGGCAGCTGATCTGTCTACCTTCGTGGGGTCTTTACCGGAGAACGCGCCACCGCCATGTCTGCCGTAGCCGCCGTAGGTGTCAACGATGATCTTTCTTCCAGTAAGTCCTGCATCTCCCATGGGTCCGCCTATTACAAATCGTCCTGTAGGATTTACGTAGAATTTAGTATGCTCGTCTATCATATTAGCTGGAATTATCGCCTTGATCACTTCCTCAATAATATCCTCCTTAAGCTGTGAAAGGTCTATTAGCGGGCTATGTTGTGTAGATACTACTACGTTCTCTATCCTCGCAGGTTTATTGTCGTGATATTCAACTGTAACCTGAGTTTTACCATCAGGTCGAAGGTATTCCAGAGTTCCGTTCTTCCTGACCTCAGATAATCTCCTTGCAAGCTTGTGAGCCAGAGATATTGGAAGAGGCATAAGCTCTTCGGTTTCATTGCAGGCAAATCCAAACATCATACCCTGATCACCAGCACCTATTTTATCAAGCTCATCCTCTGATAACTCTTTTTGCTCAAGGGCTTTGTCAACTCCAAGTGCAATATCGGGAGACTGTTCGTTTATTGAAGTCAAAACTGCACAGGTATCTGCATCGAAGCCATATTTTGCTCTTACATAGCCTATTTCTTCAACTGTTTTTCTTGCGATCTTTGGAATATCCACATAACATTTAGTAGTGATTTCACCAGCAACCATTATCATGCCTGTGGTGACCATAGTTTCACATGCTACTCTCGCCTCAGGATCCTGCTCAAGTATGGCATCCAGGATGGAGTCAGATATCTGATCGCAAATTTTATCTGGATGTCCTTCTGTAACGGACTCTGATGTAAATAACCATTTTTTCATTTGTTTCCACCTCTTTCTAGATAATAAAAAAACCCTTCCAAAAGGAACGGTGTAAGTTTTCACTACACCTCATCTTTCAGAATCATCATTCTGTAGGAATTAGCACCTGTATTACCAGGTTGCCGGGTTTCATCGGGCCTATCCCTCCACCTCTCTTGATAAGGTAATCAAGATATTTATTTTTCACTGAATGATATGCTATCATAATGATTGGAGCTAGTCAATAATAATTGTATAGATTTTCATTGATTTAATGAAAATTCATTTGTAAAAACCTCTTGCTTTTTTCTAAGACTCAGCTTATAATTAAATAGTTGACACAAAACGTCGGGGTGTAGCGCAGCTTGGTAGCGCA
>CAZHLQ010000303.1:0-1719 GCA_964533235.1 uncultured Gudongella sp.
GGTGGAGCAGCTGTTGAAGGTGCAGTATTCTCAACTCACTTTACATCTGAGGCTCCTGTAACTGAGGTTTCAGAGGTATTCCTTGCTGATTATCAAGCAAAATA
Source organism: uncultured Gudongella sp. (assembly GCA_964533235.1). Classification (GTDB taxonomy): domain Bacteria; phylum Bacillota; class Clostridia; order Tissierellales; family Tissierellaceae; genus Gudongella. The sequence continues at coordinate 105 of CAZHLQ010000303.1, forward strand.
CGGCAAGGCAGCAAATGCGTTTGCAGCACTTGGCTACGATGCATACATGGTTATCCTTGATGCTATCGAAAGAGCTGGATCAGCTGATTCTGTAGCTATCCAACAAGCACTTGCAGCAACTGACGGATTTGTTGGAGCAACTGGAAATATTACTCTTGATGAAAACGGCGACGCTGTCAAATCAGCAGTAATAAACAAGGTTGAGGGTGGAAAATTCGTATATCTTACAACTGTAGAGCCTTAAATATCAGGCCCTCCTCCTAAAAGGAGGAGGGCTATTTAATCTTTAGTCGGAATTTGTTAGGGGGAAAACTTATGAGCATTCAGGAATTTATGCAGCACCTGGTCAATGGCACCTCCCTCGGCAGCCTATATGCCCTTATTGCCATCGGCTATACGATGGTCTACGGAATACTCCGTTTGATCAACTTTGCCCATGGTGATATTTTTATGCTGGGAGTATATATCACCTATTATGGGATCACTTATACTCCGATCCCTTGGTGGTTGGTTTTCATACTATCTGCTGTTATCACGGGAGTATTCGGGCTGGTGCTTGAGAAGCTGGCATATAAACCGCTTCGGAGCGCACCAAGGATCACTATTATGATATCTGCAATAGGTGCGTCATTTTTACTTCAGAACCTGGGAGTACTTGTATTTGGAGGAAGACCAAAGGCATTTCCCATCCCCGATGTATTGAGCAAGACTCTTGTAGTCGGTGGTGTGTCGGTTGCAATCGTTTCCGTAGTCATACCTATTATTACGATTTTTCTTCTTATGGGATTGACCTTCATCATTCAAAAGACAAAAACAGGAATGGCAATGAGAGCCCTGTCAAAGGACTATGAGGCTGCCAGCCTGATGGGGATAGATATCAACAGAGTGATTTCTTTTACGTTCTTTATTGGCTCCTTCCTTGCAGCTGTCGGTGGGATCCTTTGGGGTACCAAGTACCCGCAGCTAATGCCTCTTATGGGCGTAATGCCTGGGTTAAAGTGCTTCATAGCTGCTGTAATCGGAGGTATAGGCAACATCACTGGTGCGGTTGTGGGAGGCTTTATCCTGGGACTTGGTGAGATAATGCTTATCGCCTTCCTGCCAACCTTGACAGGCTATAGAGACGCATTTTCTTTTATTCTTTTGATAGTCATACTCCTCATTAAGCCAACTGGGCTAATGGGTGAAAAGATGACGGAGAAGGTGTAGCCATGAAAAAATTATTAGCTAAAAACCAAACCAGACAAATCATATATACTCTTGCAGCATTAGCCTTACTCTTAGTCCTTAACCTAACCCTTGATAACTACAAGATAAGAATAGTAAATCTGTGCCTGATATATATAATACTTGGCCTTAGCATGAACCTAATCAATGGCTTTACAGGACTTTTCTCACTGGGTCATGCCGGCTTTATGGCAATAGGTGCATACACAGTGGCTATTCTTACGATATCACCGGAGATGAAGGAAATGAACTTCTACATGAAGCCTATCCTTCCTGCTCTCTTAAATCTAAATATGCCTTTTATTCTTGCACTGATCATGGGTGGCATTATGGCAGCTATATTCGGGTTTTTGATCGGAGCACCTGTATTGAAGCTTACTGACGACTA
>CAZHLQ010000304.1:0-14730 GCA_964533235.1 uncultured Gudongella sp.
ACAATCATAATGGTTTGTTTATTTTTTGTCAATCTGTATTCATTCTTTCTTTTCTGGCGAGATAAGAGCCTTGCTAAAAACCATGGCTGGAGGATCCCTGAGTCCAGGCTCTTCCTGACAGCATTACTCGGAGGTGCAGCGGGAGCTATCCTTGGCATGAAGCTTTTCTCACACAAAACAAAAAAGGCCAGTTTCCGTATTGGACTGCCCTTTTTATTAGTGTTGAACATTATATCTCTGTATTTCCTGTTTCAGGCCATTATGGGATAAGGTACTCCTTACGGCTATTTACTGCACTGCTCGATAAATCTCTTGAAAAGACTCACGTATTCATCATGTTTTTGAGCCATAGCCTCTGGATGGAATTGAACAGCGACCAGGAACTTGTCGTTGACTGACTCAATTGCCTCGATTATCCCATCAGCAGCCTTTGCAGTTACTCTTAAGCCCCTACCAAGATCCTTTATCGCCTGGTGGTGCTCTGAGTTTACGAATATTCTCTTTTCACCGAAAACCTCATGAAGGATGCTCTTTTCCTCAAGCTCGATAGCGTGATAGCCTTCCTCGGTATTATAGCCACATACATGCCCTTTGACATTTGGGACCTGCTTGAAAATATCCTGATACAGGGTGCCTCCAAGCGCTACGTTTGCAAGCTGAAGGCCTCTGCAGATCCCCAGTATTGGCAGCCCTGATTCATAAGCACTAATAAATAGACCCCATTCAGTTTTGTCTCTGTCGTGGCTAATAACATTGACCTCCTTCATTGGGTCCTCCCCATAGTAATGAGGCCAAATATCCTCTCCACCTGTGAATATGATCCCGTCAAGGGTTTGGATGTAGTCTTCACTCAATGAATCGTCACCCTGAACTGGTATAAGAACCGGGATCCCGCCTGCTTTGATCACAGCATCTACATAAGGCTGATTGATCCTGGTGATCTTCTTGCCCACCATTACATCCTGCTGTGTTGTAAGTCCAATAACTGGTTTTTTCATCTATTGACCTCCCTAAAGATATTTTTCAAGCCACCTTCCCATTTCCTCCATCATGTTGGTCGTAACGTAGTGGTCAAGCTGCTTGTAAGTTGTCATCATAATAAGATCTTTCCTGCTGTAGCTACTTTTGAGCGACTCATAAAACTCCCTTTGAGGGCCAATATCAACTACAGTATCGTCTTCTCCATGAAGGATTAGGATTGGTCTGTCCACAAGGATATCCCGTCTGCCAATTGGATCCTTCTCACCTATTCTCACCCTAAGCTCCTTAAAGCGCTCAGTCTCTATTATACCCAGTTTTTCCACGAAGATATCATTGCTCTTCTCCCAGCAGCCTGAGCCATTTAGAACGATCAGGGTCTTCGGAACTGGGTTTTGTGCGAATATGCCTGTTGATGTAAAACCTCCCATCGAATGACCAGAAAGTGCTATCCTGCTCTTATCTGCATCAAACTTCCTGATCAGAGTCTCAATCAGGAAGTCTGACTCCTCGAGATTTTTTAGAACTACCTCCCAGAAAACACCTGCATTCTCCTTTGATCCGTAGTCAATACTTCCTCTGTCGCCATGAAATATCGAATCCGGAAGTATGACCTGATATCCCAGGCTTGCAAGTATGAATCCCCTAAAGCTCTGAGCATCCTTACTGGAGGTCCAGCCGTGGTAGAAAATGACTGTTGGGTACTTTCCCTTTCTATCCCTGGGTCTCATTATGATCGACGGTATCCCCTCGATATCTGTTCTTTCAACTAGGATTCCTGGATAATTCATCGATCTTCTCCTCCATTATCATCAAGCCGCCAATCTATGGGGTCTATACCATTTTTCACCAGGAACCGGTTGGTCCTGGAAAATGGCTTTGAACCAAAAAAACCTCTATAAGCAGACAAAGGGCTCGGGTGGGGAGACTTGACAACAAGGTGCTTGGTCTGGTCTATCATCGATTCCTTGCGAATTGCTGGTGCACCCCAAAGAATAAACACCATAGGTCTATCTCTTTCGTTAAGTATTTTGATTATATGGTCAGTAAACTCCTCCCAACCCATATCTCTATGGGAATTTGCCTCTCCAGCTCTGACCGTCAAAACTGTATTAAGAAGGAGTACACCTTGCTTTGCCCACTTTTCCAGACAGCCGTGGGAAGGTATAGGGAGCCCCAGGTCGTCCTTCATTTCCTTATAGATGTTTACAAGGGAAGGAGGCGCAGGAACTCCTCTTCTTACACTGAAGCTCAAACCATGGGCTTGATTAGGACCGTGATATGGATCCTGACCTAGAATCACTGCCTTGACGTCATCATAGTCAGTATAGTGGAGCGCATTAAATATGCTGTACATTTCTGGATATACAGTATTTGTTTTGTATTCTTCTATCAGGAACTGGCGGAGGTTCTTATAGTATGGCTTTTCCATCTCAGGTAAAAGCAGCTCATGCCAGCCATTATTAAATATTTCTCCCATAGGTTCCTCCTGTCAGTCAATTAAATAATCGACGATCTCAGTCACTCTGTTTTCCTTGAAGTATACCCTGGGAAGTCTTCTTGAAAGCATACACATCACAGCAGCCGGAATCTGTCCCATAAGCTGAGCTATCTCCTCTATCGTTATCTCCTGATCATTCTGTGATCCTAATAGTACTGCTTCGTCCCCTCTTTTTACCTCAATCCCTGTAACGTCCACCATCATCTGATCCATACAGATTCGACCAATGATCGGAGCACGTTTGCCGTCTATCAAAACAGATCCTTTGTTGCTTAGTGCCCTGCTCCAGCCGTCTGCGTAGCCTATGGGAAGAGTTGCTACCTTAATCAGCGAGGGAGCAGTGTAGGTAAGTCCATAGCCGATTTTTTCTCCTGCATTTAGCTCCTTGACGTGTGATACCTGTGCCTTTATACTCAGGCAGCTTTTAAGCGGTAAGAGATTTCTGTCAGCCTCAGGAAATGGATATACCCCATAGAGTATTATCCCTGCCCTTACCATATCAAGGCTGAATTCAGGAAGGTTCATTATCGCAGCACTGTTATTTACGTGCCTAATAGGAATCTTAAAGCCATTTTCCTCCAGTACCTTAACAAATCTTTGGAACTTCTCCATAGAATTTCTGGTGTAGTCCAAATCATCGTCAGCTGCAGGAAAATGGGTGAATATTCCCTCAACAATAATACTGTCCAGCTCCCTGGCCTTCAACAGCTCCTTAAGAGTATCCATATTTGGCAAGAATCCCAGTCGGTTCATCCCAGTTTCAAGCTTTACATGTACAATAGCATCCTTACCCAGCTTTGAAGCAATCCTAGCCAATTGATCAAATTGCTCAGGAATGTATACTGCAGTTCTGATACCATTTTTAATGGCTGCTTCGTAAAGATATTCCGGTGTGTATCCCATTACAAGTATCTGAGTATGAGGAAGGCGTCTCTTTATTTCAAGCGCCTCAGACATAGTTGCCACGCCAAATCTCGTAACGCCAAGACCGGAAAGCTCCCGAGCGATCTTCACCGCACCATGACCGTATGCATCAGCCTTGAGAACAGCCATAATATTTGATCCAACCGGTACTATCTTTCTTATCTCCATAAAATTGTATTGCAGCCTGTCCAAATCTATTTGAATCCAGGTAGGTCTAGTGAGCTCCATTGGTCAATCCCCCTCTTCGATCAGGTTCTTCCAATATCTAACAGGCATCATTCGTTTCTTTAGTCTCATGTTTCTTCTGCTTTCTATGGACAGGTGACTATGATATGCCTTCCACATCTTCTGGTAGGCCTCTTCCTCCTCATTAAATACAATATCCTCCGGCGTCTCCAGGTTCCTGATGACCCACTCATGCTTGTCGTAAAAAACTGCTATACCTCTGCCCGCATCGTGTAGTATCCAGTACTCAGATGGCATCCTGCTTGCAAAATGAGGTGCTAACAGGGCAATTACATTATAGTCAGGTTCTAATCTTGCGTAATAGACTCCACTTTCCAGCTGTTTGAATCTGATAAGCCCTGTCATCCTGTGTTTCTCCATCGCCACCTTATTGTACAACTTTTCAGCATCTAAAACAGATGGCTCTGCATGGAAATCATCAACTGCAGCTCCCAGCTTAAACCCTATTCTCAAGTAGTTTAGAATTATTATACCACTTTCAGGCTCCTCAGATAAATAGATGTAAAAAATCCTTCTAAGAGCACTATGGGATATTTTCTCCTCTACTGCCCTGTACACTCTTTCAGCTTTTTCCTGATCAGTGTATATAAGCTTGGCAGTGGATAAAAGATTAGGCTGATTTGCCCCTTCCCAGATGATCTCTGAAGGATCTTCCTTTGAGTAATATGCTTCCCATATCGAGGTAAGAAGGCCCTCGAAGGAGCCGTCAAAAAGGTAGCGCAATCCTGGATTCATTTTGTTTACCTCCTTCAATGTCAAAAATCGACAGCTGTCTGGGATCGATCTTGTTGACATCTCCAAGAATATTGGTTCTGATGTTGTCAGGTTCCATAGATCTAATACCCATATGCTTGCCCTTACAGGTAATGAAATACTTTGCCCTTTTTAAAACGACTCCCAGCTTTTTCAGATCATCGAAGTCAAGCTGGCAGAATCGCCTGCTGGATACTATCCTTTGGGCTGATTTTACTCCGATCCCAGGGACCCTCAACAGCATTTGATACTCTGCTCTGTTGATTTCAACGGGAAATTTTTCAATGTTTCTAAGTGCCCAGTCGCACTTGGGATCAAGCAAGAGGTCGAAGTCAGGCTTATCCTCACTAAGAAGCTCATCCGAGTTGAAGCCATAGAACCTTAACAGCCAGTCAGCCTGGTAGAGCCTATTTTCTCTTACCAAGGGAGGGCTTGAAATTTTTGGCAATAAAGGGTTAGTAGAGACTGGAACAAAGGCAGAATAATAAACTCTTTTTAGCTGAAAATCATTATAAAGACCTTCTGAAAGCTTAAGTATCCTGAAATCAGAGTCCTTTGTAGCTCCAACAATAAGCTGCGTCGTCTGTCCGGCGGGTACGAATTTGGGTGAGCCCCTGAATACCTTACGATCCTCGATCGACTGTAGCATGCCCTGTTTGATGTAATTCATCGGACCCAGTATCTCATTTTGCTTCTTCTGGGGTGCCAGCATTTTTAATCCGTCTTCGGTTGGAAGCTCAATATTCACACTCATCCTGTCAGCATAAAGGCCTGCTTGATCCAGGAGTTTTTTGTCTGCTCCGGGAATTGCTTTTAAATGGATATATCCGTTGAAGTTCTCCTCGTCTCTCAGCTTCTTCAGTATCTCAATAAACTGTTCCATAGTATGGTCCGGACTTTTTACCACTGCTGAGCTCAGGAATAATCCCTCAATATAATTCCGTTTGTAAAAGTTTATCGTTATGTCGACTACCTCCTCAGGAGTAAAGGTAGCTCTTGGAAGGTCATTTGAGGATCTGTTTACACAATATGCACAGTCATAGATACAGCTATTGGACATAAGTATCTTAAGAAGAGAAATGCATCTTCCATCATCTGTCCAGCTGTGACATATTCCTGCTGCACTAGCGTTTCCAAGTCCACCCTTCCGGTTTTGCCTGTTGCTTCCACTGGAGGAGCAGGATACGTCGTATTTAGCTGCATCTGCAAGTATTTCCAACTTTCGTAATGCATCCATAAAAAACACCTCAAGATAGATTTTCTTGAGGTGATTATACCATATTATTAAATCTCAATCAAACATTTGTTCGATTATGCATCTATCCTCCAGTTCTTTGGAGCTACAAGTGCGATTATTGTAAACAGCTCAAGTCTTCCTAAAAGCATTAGCACTGACAACCAAAGCTTAGTCGGTATTGAGTAAAATCCATAGTTTAGTGTCGGCCCCACAAGCTCAAGTCCTGGTCCGATATTCCCAAGAGTGGCGGCAACAGTAGATGCTGATGTAATCAGATCGACCTGCTCCAATGAAACCATTAGTGTAGAGAACAGAAATAAGACCAGATAAAGTCCCAGAAAGCTGTTTATTCTTGCAATGGTCTCATTGGACATGATTTTGTTGTTTATTTTGACCGGCATGACTGCTCTTGGATGGTAAAGCTTTCCAACCTCACGCTTTATTAACTTCAGCATTACTAATATCCTTATTACCTTCATCCCCCCGCCAGTTGAACCTGCACTTGCTCCAACAAACATCAGGATAAGGAGTATCCCCTTGCTGAAGGTAGGCCAAAGATCGAAGTCGGAGGTTACATAGCCTGTAGTTGTAATTATTGATGATACCTGGAAGAAAGCATCTCTTAAAGAGTACCCGACATTGTGATAACTTACAAGCCACAAATCGATTGCGATAGCCAGTGTTGATATCCCGATTATTTTTAAATACAGCCTGAGCTCTTCATCTTTAAAAAGATCCGTAACCTTTCCTCTGAAGAATGAGTAATAAAGAGAAAAGTTCACTCCTGAAGCTATCATGAAAATCCCTATGACCATGTGGATGTAACTGCTGTTATAAGCTCCTATGCTTGCATTCTTAGAGGAGAATCCACCTGTGCCTACCGTTCCAAAGGTGTGTACAAATGCATCGAAAACCGACATTCCTCCAATTGTAAGGAGAAAAACCTCTGACAAGGTTATCGTTATATATGTTGTATACAATATCTTTGCAGTATCCTTAAGCCTTGGTGCGATTTTTCCTGCAACAGGCCCCGGTGACTCCGCCTTATATATCTGGAATCCGCCTATACCTAAAGCAGGAAGAAGTGCAAGAGTAAAAACCAGTATCCCCATACCTCCGATCCAATGAGTAAATGATCTCCAGAAAAGAATTCCTTGTGGGAGGGATTCAATTTCGCTGAAGATAGTTGCTCCGGTAGTTGTAAATCCGGACACGATTTCAAAAAAAGAATCCACATAACCTGCCACTCCCGTCAAGTAAAGTGGCAGAGCCCCCATAGCAGAGGCAGCAAGCCAACCAAAGGTTACGATTGCAAGTCCGTCCTTTGCCGTGATAGACTTTTCCTTTCTAAACTTCACTGAGAAAGCAATCCCTACTGCAGCAGTCAGAAGGATGGTCAGCAGGAATGGAGTTTTATCTGGCCCATTTGTGAGAATTGCTATGAAATATGAGGGTAGCATCAAGCCTGCTTCAATGATCAGCAGGCTGCCCAGAATTCTTAGCACGATTCCATAATTCACTCAATAATCCTCCCTTATGCTCCTTGAAAAACATCTTTAAACTGTCCAGATTTTCAGAGAGACAAAATACAACTATCCTGTCATTCTCTTTTATGACCGTGTTTCCCTTCGGTATGAGAACGTCGTTTCCTCTTACTATGGCTCCAATTATGAGCCCCTTTGGTATAGCCAGGTCCTTTATCATCTTATTGACGACAGGAAGCTCCTTCTCAATTATTATTTCAGTTGCTTCTGCGTTTCCACCTAAAAGAAGCGAAACTGAAACGACTTTGCCTCCTCTAATAAACTTCAGTATACTGCTCGCAGTTATATACACAGGATTTATTGCAGCGTCTATGCTGATCCTGTCAATTATCTTGATATAGTTTGATCTGCTTATCTTGGCTATCGCCTTTCCTACACCAGATTGCTTAGCCATCAGTGCCATAAGAAGATTTTCCTCGTCAAAGCCTGTTGCTCCTACAAAGGCATCCATGGACGACAGGTTCTCTTCCTCCAAAAGATGAATATCCGTTCCGTCCCCGTGGATTATCAGGACATTGTCCAGAATCTCAGAAAGCTCCTGACACCTCTCCTTATCCTGTTCGATAAGTGTGACCTGGATCTTGTTCTTAGCAAGTCTTTGAGCCAAGTAATATCCAACATTTCCCCCGCCAAGTATCATGACATTACTAACAAGCTTGCGCCTGTAGTCCTCTCCAAGCCTATGGCTGAAACGCTCGATTTCCTTTGTGTTTCCGATGATGTGGATCACGTCGTCTGTTTCAAGCACTGTAGACCCATTTGGGATCAGTATTTCTCCATTTCTTGTAACGGCAGCTATAAGAAGTGCGTCCAAGCCCTCAATATCCATGATCTTTTTGCCTATGAAGTCCTCGTTTGTACCAATATTAAAGTCGATCAGCTGGACCTTCCCGCTTGCAAATTCGTCTGTATAAAAGCTATAGCTTTTCATGAGATATTTTTCCATAGCCAGAGCAGTAGCGAGATCAGGATTAATTATATGGTCTATCCCAAGCTCACTTTTTATAAAATCGATCTGCTGCATGTATTCAGGGTTTCTGATACGAGCAATGGTCTGCTTGCACCCAAGTTTTTTTGCTAGAGTGCAGATCAGTGTATTGGTTTCGTCATTTTCAGTCGTACCAACTAACAGATCATATTCTTCAATATTCAATTCTCTCATCATTTTTATATCGATCCCGTTTGCAGTTACTGTCAGCACGTCCAAGTGCTCGTTCAACCTCTCCAGGACCTTTGTATTGCTGTCCATTACTGTGACGTCGATATTCTCAGCGACAAAGAATTCTGCAAGCTTTGCTCCCAGCTTCCCTGCACCTACTATCATTGCCTTCATAGTCACACCTCATCTTTTTCTTTCCGCTAATGGTAGCATTATTTGCGGATACTGCTTATTCTATTATAATTCTGCAATTATTTCAACTTAAGTATACATTATTGTCGGTATTATTGCCATATTCATCTGTTCTATCCATTTTGAATTAATTATTGACATATGCCTTTTATGGTGTATAATGATAATAGATAACAATTATCAATTAGAAGGAGGTGTTATTATGCCACGTTTTGATATGACAGGCCCTATGGGACGAGTGTCGATGACAGGCAGAGGAATGGGCTACTGTGCAAGGCAGGTTGTACCTGGTGCAGGAGTAGGATCAGGCTACGGTGTTGGAGCAGGCTATGGAGCTGGAATAGGATTCGCAAGAGGTTTGGGCTTTGGTAGAGGATCAGGCTTCAGAAGAGGTCTTGGGATGAATAGATGCTGGGGCTACAGCCCTTATCCTTATACAGAAGCAGATGAAGCTGATCTCTTAAGAGATGAGGTCAATTATCTCGAGGAAGAGCTTAAGGCAGCAAGGGAGGCTCTTTCAAAGTACGAGTCACAGGAGGACTAGAGAATGCGAATTGGAATACCAGCAGAAACGAAGGATGTTAATGGAACAGTAAGCAATAACTTTGGGAGGACTCAATACTATTTCATCTATGATGACTCTAACGAGCATTTTGAGTTTATTCTCAATAGTGCTGCTCAAAGCCAGGGGGGCGCAGGTGTAAAAGCAGCCCAAACAGTAGTGGACAGTAAAGCAGACGTTTTAATAACTCCACAGCTTGGAGAAAATGCTGCAGCTGTACTTAAAGCAGCGAAAATAGTGATCTACAAATGTGAAGAGGGTTCGCTTCTGGATAATATCAAGCTACTTAAGGATGGCCAACTATCTCTCTTATCAGATATCCATCAAGGCTATCATGGTCACTAATTTGAAAATTGCAGTTCTTAGCGGCAAAGGAGGCACAGGCAAGACCTTTGTCGCTTCAAATTTGGCAAGAATATCTGGCAATGCTGTATATCTGGACTGTGACGTAGAGGAGCCTAATGGCCATCTGTTCCTCAAGGGCCCTGTTCTGGAAACATTTGATGTCGATTTGCCATTGCCTGTAGTAAATAACGATCTCTGCGATGGCTGCAGAAAATGCGTTGATTTTTGTGCCTTTAACGCATTGGCACTTATCTCAGAACAAATCAAGGTCTTCGACAAGATTTGCCATTCCTGCGGAGGCTGCAGGATCGTATGCCCTCAGAACGCAATATCAGAGTATGATAAAAGCGTAGGGAAAATTGAAAGAAGACACTATGAAAACGTCCAGGTCTACACTGGCATATTAAATCCTGGAGAGGAGTCTGGCACAAGCATTATAAAGAAAATGATGGCGATGATCCCGCCCGAATATGAGAATGTAATCATCGACAGCCCACCAGGCAGTGCCTGCATCGTAATGGATTCAATCGAGGATGCCGATTATTGTGTTCTTGTTGCAGAACCCACCACATTTGGAGCTCATAATCTGAAAATGGTCCATGAACTCACAAAGGTATTTAACAAGCCTTGTGGTGCAGTACTTAACAAAACAAATGGCAAGGAGGACCCTTCCAGCATATATTGTATGGATAATAACATCCCGATTCTTCTGGATATACCATGGAGGAAGGATATAAGCGATTATATTGCAGAAGGATCACTCACAGTAGAAATGGATAAAGAAATCAAGGCGTCCTTTGCTTCACTTCTTCATAGGATCCATCAGGAGGTGCGAGGATGAAAAAAATTCTTATATTGAGCGGTAAGGGTGGTACAGGTAAAACAACTCTATCAAGCTCCCTGATAAGACTTCTCGATGCAAAGGCTTACGCAGACTGCGATGTAGATGCACCTAATCTTCATCTTGTCATGAATGAAGAAAACGAACCCGTAAAATCTGATTTTATGGGTCTGCCTACCGCTTACATAGACCCTGCAAGGTGTATATCCTGCGATTTGTGCAGACAAAATTGCAGATTTGAGGCAATTACAAACAGTGGAGCCTACATAGTTAACGATCACGCCTGCGAGGGATGCAAGGTTTGTACTTTAGTTTGTCCTGCCGACGCAATTGAAATGGTCCAGAGAGTAACGGGCCATTTGAGCCTCTATAAAAACGACCATGTATTCTCAACTGCCGAGCTTAAAATGGGCAGTGGAAATTCAGGCCTTTTGGTAACTGAGGTCAAAAAAAATCTATATACAAGCTCAAAGGAAACTGATCTGGCAATAATTGACGGGTCCCCCGGGATCGGGTGCCCGGTGATCGCTTCCATAAGCGGCGTTGACCTTGTGATTATAGTTTCAGAGCCTACTATATCAGGGTTCAGCGATATGGAGAGGATAGTAAAAACATCAGAGGGCTTTCCTGCTAAGGTTGCCGTATGTGTAAATAAATACGACCTACACTTACAAAACACTGAGAAAATAATTAAGTATTGTAATGATAAAAATATTCCATTTGTTGGGACTATACCCTTTGACAAGGATGTTCCCTCTCTTATAAACCAAGGTAAAACCCTGGCAGACAAAGAAGGCACTGCAAAGGATTCAATAATCCAAATAATGGAGAGATCAATAGACTTACTAAATGAGGGGGATAAATAATGTTGATAGCTATCGCATCGGATAACAAGAAGGTTGCAGCTCATTTTGGTCACTGTCAGGCATTTGAGTGCTTTACGATCAAGGACGGTGGTGTGGACGAATGGAAAACTATACCGAATCCAGGCCACCAACCAGGTTTTTTGCCTAACTTCCTGCACGAGCAAGGCGTTAAAACAATTATCGCTGGAGGTATGGGCCAAAGTGCTGCAAATTTATTCAAAAACAATGGTATCGAAGTTGTATGCGGCGCTTCTGGATCAATACAAGATGTAGCAGCAAGCTATGCTTCAGGAAATTTGAGTTCTGGCGGCTCCTTCTGCGAGGAGCATAATCATTGAAGCCCTCCATGGCATTGGTAAAGGACCGTCTTAAACGGTCCTTTGCTATTTTTTGTATGCAATTATATTTGGAGCTGTGAAGTAATTAGTTACTCCTGAAATTATATTGTCCTTGCTTAATCTTGTATATATCCCAGCGTAGCTTTCGTTATAGGAAAACAACCCCACTATAGCCTTAAACTCCTCTATTGAAAATCCTCCCTCATTCGCTACAAGAAAACTCCTCTTTGGAGGATCCACAAACTCCTGGTAGAGATAATCTCTGTCAAAGGAGTCTCTTACAACCCTTTCCCAAGACTCATTGCTTTGATCCTTTCCCACATAAACGCCTTGTGATGCATTCATGTCCATAGGTTTTATTATATACTTGTCTTTGTTTTCTATAACATCCCGAAGTTTTTTTTCATCGTTACCCAGTATCCCAGTGAATGGTATGTGCTTTTTAATAAATGCTTTTTCCGGTTTAGTCATAAATTCCAGGGTGTCTTCGTCGTGAAGCTTCTTAAAAAATATCTTATTGTGTATGATTTGGCTCCGTATGGTTCCAACTGTGCACATTGCATCCGCCATATAGGCTTCTATGAAATGATGGATCTCGTTAGCCTTTTGTATCAACTCAAAGGTTACTATTCTTCTGTACACCAGATCTATTTTATAGTCATCCCTATACAATGCTCCATCTCTGAACTCCAGCTCCCTTGGATCCGCTATGATGCAACTCAATCCAAGCCTTTCGTATGCCTTCTGGAACTCTATGAATTCTGCAGAGGTACCGCTCTCAGTGAAGTCAACGATAGCTGTGTTTGGTGTATGATCGCTGCCCTTCCATCTTCGATACAGCTTAAGGCTTTCATAGACCCAGGAATCGATCAGCTCTCTGTTTGCCAATGAATATCCTTCGCTAAACGTCTTCAATGCCTTTGATTCAAGCAATATCCTTGCAAGGGTATTATCCTCATTCATAGCGGAGGATCCGTCTGTGTTGAGCTCACAAAATTTGTAATCTCCAATATCATTGAAGAAAATATCGAATCTGCCTATTGGTGCATGGACCCCATACTTATTCTCCCTTAGGATCATTTCTTCAATGAAGCTTGGGTAGCCGAAGCTCTTCCTATACTCCGGATCCGCAATAAATCTGTCTGTAACCTTGTTCCCAATAGCAGTTATCCCTTCTACTATCTCTTTAAAATGCTCTTCCTCCTCTGGAGAAAAAAACAATGGGTTGAAAAGGAATGGGACAGGCTTACCCTTGTACTTTGCGTTTGAATCAGCAACTCTTCTGACCGTCTCCAGGTGATCTTCTAAATATATCTCCTGATTTGACAAGATCATCTCCTGGTAGCTTCTGTTAATATCAATCCCTTTCAACAGATCACCTCCTGAGGATCGCCCAATCGATCGCTTTTCTTCTGTCGCTTCCAATGTAAGAATCCTTGGTGATAATGTAAAGGTTCTTACCTTTTTCAAGCAGCTGCTCCAATGGTATCAAATAGACAGCCTCATCGCCCAGTGCATCTTTAGCAAGCTTGACCATCCATTTACCTATATCTAAAATAGTCTTTCCATTAAGCTTAGCCTCAAGTCCCTTTTCCAGAAGCTCAATCTTGGAGCTTAAAATATCAGCTGCCTGGATCGTTTTTGAAAACTCATGCAGCTTTCCCAGGTTATACTCGTTATAAAATAAGCCTTTAATAAGAGCTACTGCGGCTAAGTTTAATGGATAAGGCACTGAGTCCATCATCCTGATTTCGATGTACCTCTTTGTTCTGGCGTCTGGAAAAAACATAGTCATAAGATGCTCAAGCTCCTCAACAGAGGTTGAATCAGGGTCCAGGACATCTGATATCTTAGCTTCTCCAGTAGGGATTATCTCTCCTCCCCTTATTGTAAATATTGGTGGCCTACCCAAAAGATATCCAGCATAGCCAGCGTATGAGAAGTCCTCCTCTAAGGCCTCCTCAACAGTTCCAGCTCTGTCATTATCGCAGTTCATCCATACATAGGCTCTTAGATTGTGAGTTTTACATGGCTCGCCCTCAAAAAATAATGCATTTTCAAACAGTCCATAAAAAACAGGTGCCAGGGCATTCAATACTCTGAACTTTTTGGCATAGTCACTTTCATTGGAGTAATCAATAGAAACCTGGAATGCTCCAGTACCTTTCATCATATTATGAGCATGAGATCCCCTACTTTTAAAATAATTGAACATCAGGTCATAACGCTTCTTAGGAAGCAGCTTTATCTCTTCGATCCTTGTTACTGGATGATATCCCAGTGAAACCAATAGCTGTCCCTTCTTTACCAAAACAGGAAGCAGCTCCTCAAGGAATTTAAGGTAACTTTTCTCAATATCCTCGATCCTCTTCTTTGCTCCAATACTTATCTCAAGCTGACTTCCTGGCTCAAGGGTAAGGCTGAGGTCATCTTTTTCAAGTGCCAGAAGGTACTCTCCCTCGTATTTACCCGTCCACCCCTCATTCAAGAGCTCCTTTAGCGTAGCCTCAACACCATCCTCACCATAGTAGGATACAGATTTTAAGGTGTCTTTCCATATTACAAAGTGCTCAATCTCAACTCCCAGCCTAAAATCCTCTAGTTTCTTCTCACCGCTTCTGATAAGGTCTGTTATCATTTTGATTTGTCTGTTCTTGTCCATAATGCATCTCCTATGCTAAAAGTCTATATCAAGTATGATTCTGCACTTGGTTTCTTCGATTCCATTTTCTATAAGATTTTCCAGTTCTTTTCGGACATCCTCATGGCTCTTGCCCTTTTCAAGCTTTTCAGCCCTAACTACTGCATGAAACTCAATAAGTCTTTCTTCATCGTTGTCTGAAATATGGAAATCATGGATTGATTTGACCCTTTCATCCTCCTTGATTATCTTTTTTACTCTATTTCTAAGCTCATACCTTTCCTTTGTCTCGGTTCCAAGAGGGTCCATGTGGATGACGAGAGTCAGGTCATATCTCTCACCGATCTCTCTTTCAGCCTGGTCAATTACCTCGTGTATCGTAACTGCGTCAATATTCCCAGGAAATTCAACATCTATCGTAGCCATTGATCTCCCTGCACCGTAGGAATGAATTATCAAATCATGAGCACCAGTGATAAAATCATAGGTCATTATATCGTCATAAATTGCATCTGTTATCTCCTCTGGAGGAGCCTCCCCTAATAGAGGACTCACTGTTTCCCTTACTAAGGAGTACCCTGCGTATATTATGAAAAGTGAAAC
>CAZHLQ010000305.1:0-1505 GCA_964533235.1 uncultured Gudongella sp.
CACCTACCCACCAAAATAGCCAATTCTTTTTCTCCTCCGAGAACCCAAACAGTTTCAGAGCCTTTCTTTCCAGTAGGGATGTGAGTCCATTTGTATTTGAATGGTTTGAATCCAGCAAGCTCCGATTCTTGAGCCCAGGAATATCTTACCCCTGTTTCTTCATATACTGGATATTTCATAGCAACCTCCCAATGTACTATAACAAACTCATAATAAAATTTTTTATTCCAAATTATAAATCATCTGGTACTGGAGGTGCAGGTTCTTTAGAAACAAGGCTTTCTACTTCTTGTATAGTGGGAATAACCTGTGATATATGATTTGCAATTGGTTGTAGCCTCTCATATTCAGATTTTTCCTTTATACTATCATAGAAAGCCTCATTATGATTCGATGGTTCTAATCCGCCTTCTACCAAACCTATCTTTATACTCATCCTTTTATATTCTGTGGCATTGGGTTATCAGGATGTCCAGGAGGGGGGTTTCTCAAAGGAAGCTGCCTCGGTACATATGTGTTATACGGAAGGTCCAGTATTTTGTTATAAAGAGATTCGTAACTTGGAACATTAGCCAGGGCGCTGAACCTTGTTATTACGTCATGCTGAAATCTTCTAGCCATATTGAATGTACCAGCTGGGTCATTAATTAAAGCTGTCAAGCCATTTTCCCACGCTACAGCCGTATTCTTTTCGACTATGGGTATCTTATAACCTAATTCATACGCCAGAGACGAATACGGGTTAGACTTTTGTAATAATGGACAATACCCACTCATACCGTATTCAAGCCCTTTAATCCAACTCTTACAGTCATTAAAAGGGTTTTTGGCGAGAGGTGCTATCCCTATGTGAGCTGGTATTGACTGTAGATAATGGTAATAAGAAGGAACTGGGGTTATTGGATGATGCACTTCCAAAGTCTCATCCAATACAAATTCTTTTGACAGAGGTACGGGTGGTTGACCCAAAATGACCAATTTAATATTCATACCTTTGGCTATCATGCTTCTTATGGCCTCAATAGCAAAAGGCATGTCTCCGCCATGTGTAGGTGAACCTGTCCAGAGAATCCTTACTGGTTCGTTTTTATCAATCAACATTGGGGGATTCAAATAAAAGAACAGGTCGTCTGCCAGATAATTATAGGATACATAAGTATATTTATTAAATTGTTTTACGACGTTTGCTAGTGAATATGTTGACACAATCATTGCGTCACACATCCTTACAAACTCTGTAAGGAAATGCTTTGTGTCGAGGAAATGCTGGCCTTCTTTAAGCTTGCCTTCTTTTCTTGCTATTTCTTCCTGCTCCTTAATAAAGGCGCTATCATATGCAAACCTATTAGTATTTTCTTTAGGAATATTCCAAAAATTATCGTCTAACTCTCCAACAATTTTTATGCCTTTTTGCCTTTTTCTTAATATGGCTTCAAATGCTTCTGGCAAATATTGGCGCTGGATTATGCAAATATCTTCATCATCCTGGTTTATAGCTGGGTCAC
>CAZHLQ010000306.1:0-1666 GCA_964533235.1 uncultured Gudongella sp.
GACTAGCGGGTCTTCTCCCGCTGCTCCAGTGCTTCCTTCGTCGCCTGCTCGAACTCCTGATTGCCCACTATCTGCGCCAGCGAGGTCAGGCAGTACAGGCCGTGGTTGCTGTTCGGGCTGCGGTATAACTCCGCCTTCAACTGCTCCCTGATCTCCTGATACCTCGGTTCGTCCAGCATTTTTGCTCTCCTCCCACAGCGTCCGCTGCCGGGCGCTAATGGCGTCGCTAAATTGTTTCTGGAATGGTGCGTATTCAGGGCTGCTCTCGATGAAGCCCGGCAAACCCTCGGCCATTTGGTTCAGGCGGGCCTGGTCGGCTTGCTTGATGGCGGAGAAGGTTCGGTCCACCATGCCATAGTCGAGCGATGGCGTGACCGTCGGTTGCATGGCGCTTCCCATCAACCCGGCGCGATCGGACGGCGCTGCGAACGGCTCAACAACAGGGGCCGCCGGTTGCTCAACAACAGGCGGCTCGGTGACTGGAGCGCTCACCTCGGCTTCCATAGCCGCAACGGCATCCTCGACCGATTCGGCATTGAGCACGTTTTCGGGCGGTGCGGTTGGCTCGGGAACTTCTTGAGGAATGTTCGCCTCTGGCTGTTCGGCCGCAAGATCGGCAACGTTGAAGTCTAGCGGGATTTTCTGGCCAGCCTGCACGTAGCCAAGGGCCATGTTGCGCCACTTGGTGGCAATATCATTGTCGGTTGCTTCGGCCAGCGAGCCAGCAACAGCGTCAATCGCCTTTACCCTGGACTCAGGTTGCTCGGCATTGAGGGCATTATACGCCGCCCGCCGCTGGTAGGTGTTCACGCCGCCAAGGCCAACACCAATGCCGGTGGACAGGAATACGGACGGAAGAATGGATTCAGCAACAGCGCCCATGGTGGACGACTGCTCCAGCCCAATAGCCTTATCCGCTTCAGTGGCCACTGCGGCGTTCGCCGCCTCTGAGCCAACCTCGAACGGGACCGACTTGAGCAAGCCTTGGCCGATGGTCTTCAATGCGCCGGGGGCGGCCAACTCTTTCAGCAGCGCCTTGCCGCCCTTGTAGAGCACAGTCCCGCCGGGAAGCCGCGAGAATATCAGGTAGGCCGCAGCGTCGCCCGCAAACTCGGACCCGGTTTCAGACGCGCCATGGATTGAGGCGTTTTGGGTCGCCATTTCCTCGATCTGCTCGGGCGACAGGTCGGGCCGAGTGGCCTGCAGTTCCCTGGTGACATCCTCCTTGCGCTTGCCGTAGACGCCGCCACCGAACAATGCGCCCATGGTCGCCAAGCCGGCAGCAGGCCCACCAACCGCGCCAGCGGCAAAGGGGGCAATGCTCATCGGCAGCGATTGCATGGCAGCGTTCCAGCCGCGCTTTACAAACCCTTCTTCGCCAGCGGCTTCCGCCCGGTCAGGCCGCAGCAATCCGACATTCTGCTTCGCCCTGTCCAGCGAGTCAGACCAGCCTTGCAGTGTCTCCGACCCGCCCACGGCCGTGTCTGCCGCGTGCAATGCCGTGTCCGCCAGTTCAACGCCGCCACGGGCAAGGTTCGACACCGTATCCCCGAAGAAATTGCGCTCGCCGTCAATCGGCTTCGGCGCTGCCGCTGCGGCTATCTCGTCATTCAACGCCTTGCGGATATACTCGTCCTGATAATCAAGGCCGTTGTCCTCGGCCAGA
>CAZHLQ010000307.1:0-14517 GCA_964533235.1 uncultured Gudongella sp.
GTCGAGGCAGGTACAAGAGATCCAAGGTTCCCCTCAGTGACGGAAGAGGAGCTGTCAGAGCTAACTTATTCAGTTGACGTCCTGTTCCCTTCAGAGCCAATTGAATCAATGAAGCAGTTAGACCCGAAGGAGTATGGGGTAATAGTTGAGAAAGGGCACAAAAGAGGGCTCCTATTGCCAATGATCGAGGGAGTTGACACACCTGAGGAGCAGGTGAGGATCGCTCTTCAGAAGGCTGGTATAGGAGAAGAGGAAGACTTCAGGATGGAGCGCTTCAGAGTGGAAAGATATCAATAGGAGATGATTGCCTTGAAGGAGGCACTATTCTACAAAGCTGAAGGAGAGATTGTATACTGCACCCTTTGTCCTCATTATTGCAAGCTGAGGGATGGTCAGAAGGGAAGATGCGGAGTAAGACAGAACCTTCAGGGAAAGTTTTTTTCCCTTAATTATGAGAGGGCTACGGCATATAATTTCGATCCAATAGAGAAGAAGCCTCTCTACCACTTCTACCCGGGAAGTACGATTTTTTCCTTCGGGAGCTATGGCTGCAACCTGGGCTGTGACTTCTGTCAGAACTGGGAGATCGTAACAGACCATGACAGTTTTACAAGGGCTCCTATTGCAGACATAATAGCTCTTGGAAAGGAAAAGGGTTCTATAGGGATCGCATACACCTACAATGAACCGACCGTATTCTATGAATTCGTGCTGGAAACCGCCAAGAAAGCCAGGGAAGACGGTTTGGTCAACGTACTTGTAACCAACGGCTACATTAACCGGGAGCCATTGGAGGAGCTATTGCCCTATATAGATGCCATGAATATCGACCTGAAGTCGTTTAATAACGAGTTCTATCAGACTATCTGCAAGGGGACACTTGAGCCAGTACTCCAGACGATAAGACTTGCTGCAGCAAGGACCCATGTAGAGCTGACCACTCTCGTAATAGAAGGCAGGAACAGCTCTCCAAAGGAGATGGAGGAGCTGACAGGATTTATTGCCTCAGTCGATCCTGGAATACCACTTCATTTGAGCAGGTATTACCCCAGCTATAAAATGAAGGACCCGCCTACCTCAGTCGATACTCTTATAAAGCTTAAAAGGGTTGCAGAGAGACGATTAAACTACGTATATATTGGAAATGTATTAGGAACCGACAACGATACCTACTGTCCTTCGTGTAGAAAACGCTTGATTCGGAGGTTTCCCGACATCCAGATTGAAGAGATATCACAAGGGCACTGCAGCCAGTGCGGCTACAAGGTTCCAGGAAGGTTTTAATTTCTGGATTTTTGAATTTCTATAAAAAAGTTTACAAATGCTAAAATAATAGTTTATTTATATTAAAGGATGCGTTATAATTATACCGTTGTTAAACCGATAATTTAGGAGGCTGATCGTGGGAGATGAAAACACCCGTATTTGATGCATTGAAGAACCTGATGGAGGAAAACTCAGTATCCTTCCATATGCCCGGACACAAGGGTAAAAATACACTTATAAATTGGGGAGACTATATACCGTATATAGATACTACCGAGGTAGAGGGCATGGATAATCTGCTTGAGCCAAGGGGCATAATCCAGGATTCTCAGGACTATGCTGCTGAGGTTTTTGGTTCAAAGGCTACCTATTAT
The DNA here is from genome assembly GCA_964533235.1 of uncultured Gudongella sp. Lineage (GTDB taxonomy): Bacteria > Bacillota > Clostridia > Tissierellales > Tissierellaceae > Gudongella. The sequence goes on from CAZHLQ010000307.1 coordinate 1,641, forward strand.
GCCGTTAACGGTTCTACGGGAAGCATATATATTGCTCTTGCTACAATTACTAAGCCGGGAGACAAGGTTCTCATTCAGAGGAATTGCCACAAGGCCGTTTACAATGCGCTGATTCTCAACAGGATCCAGCCCGTATATCTGTATCCGAACTACAACGAAAATCATAATGTTCTTACAGGGCTTTACCCTGAGGATGTAGATCAGGCACTTACCGAAGATCCTGGAATCAAGGCAGTGGTCGTTACCTATCCAAACTACTATGGTGTTTGCTCAGATCTTAAGGCTATAGCCGACATTGTCCATAAGCACAATAAGATATTGATGGTCGACGAGGCTCATGGACCTCATTTCACATTCAATGATAAGCTTCCAGTTCCAGCTCTTAAGGCGGGTGCAGACATAGTGATCCATAGTACACATAAGACATTGCCAAGCTTTACTCAAACGTCAATGATCCATGTAGGTACCGACAGGATAGATTTGAACAAGCTAAGAGACAGATATCAGCTTTACACTACAACAAGTCCTTCTTATCTTTTCACTCTTTCAAATGAACTGGCAGTATCCTATATGGACGGCCAGGAGGGTAGAGAAAGACTTGAGTGGAGCATGAAGAAGGTTGACGAAGTTATAGAGAGACTCAATAAAATACCAAGGGTAGAGGTATTTACGGGAGATCCTGAGGATCCAACCATATACTCCAAGGACAATACCAAGATATTGATCACAATAGACGGCATCAGAGGCTCAATGGTCAAGAAAAAGCTAAGGACTGATTACAACATCAGACTTGAAATGGCTGACTTCTACTACGCCCTTATCCTGACCAGCCTTATGAATGACGACGAGGACTACGAAAAGGTAATCGCAGCTATTGAGGACCTTGCTAAGAATTGTGCCTATGAGGAGATCAACTGGGTCAACGTAAAAATGCCATCTCCAAGGATCATCATGAGACCTGCGGATGCATATTATGGCAAGAAGGAGCAGATCAAGCTCAAGGACGCTATTGGAAGAGTATCTGCAGCACCCATAATCCCTTATCCACCGGGAATTCCATTGATAGTTCCAGGAGAAGAGATAACACAAGAAATCTACGAGCACGTATTATTCCTTATGGACAACGGGATCGAGATAGTTGGTCTTATGGGCAAGGGCAAGGACAACGTAGTCGTAGTAGAGTAAGGAGCTGCTTAGTATGAGAGGTTTATTCATAACTCTGGAGGGACCCGACGGATCGGGAAAGTCCACAATGATAGGCCTTATAGGCCAGTACCTTAAAGAGAGGGCGATCGAGCATGTCATAACTCGCGAGCCTGGAGGTACGACCATTGGTGAAAAGATCAGAGGAATAATAATCGACAGAGAAAATATAAATATGGGACCTGAGACTGAAGCGCTGCTTTTTGCAGCTTCTCGTGCTCAGCACGTCCATGAAAAGATCCTTCCATCAGTAATGGAGGGTAAGGTAGTGGTCTGCGACAGATTTCTGCTTTCAAGCCTTGCATATCAGGGAGTTGGAAGAGGCCTGGGGATAGAAGAGGTCAAAGCTGTAAATGAGTTTGGACTTAGGGGAATAACTCCTGATCTTATACTTTTCTTCCACGTTGACCCTGAGGTAACCCTACTCAGAAAGACTAAGGAAGGCGGCGACAGGCTTGAAGAGGAGGGCGGAGCCTTCCATAGGGAGGTTTATGAAGGCTACATGAACCTGCTGAAGATGTACCCGGACAATATCGTAGTTATAGATGCGGAAAAATCAGTAGAAGAGGTATACACCCAAACTATATCAGCCCTGGATAGAGTGCTGAAGGCGAAGGAGGAAACGCTATGAAGCTGATAGTTGCAATCGTACAGGATCAGGATGCTCCAGGAGTAATTGAGGAGCTTATGGAAAAGGAGTTCAGAGTAACGAAACTGGCATCCACAGGAGGCTTTCTTAAGGCTGGGAATACGACGATACTAAGCGGAGTGGAAGATGACCAGGTAGATGAGGTGATCAAGGTCATCGAGGACAACTGCAGGACCAGAGAGATAACTACTTCACTTCTTACTGTTTCCATGCCTGGCGACACCTACATCCCCTACCCGTTGGAGGTAAAGGTGGGTGGAGCGACCGTATTCGTTCTCGACGTCGAGAAGCACGTCAGGATATAGGGGGGGTTCAAATGAAGCTGATCGTAGCCATCATAGACGATGAATTTTCAGGCAAAGTGGTCAAGACGCTGATGGCTGAAAAAATACGAACCACGAAGCTGGCATCCACAGGAGGCTTTTTAAGCTCTGGAAACACAACTCTATTGATAGGTGTTGAGGATGAAAGAGTCGAAGAGATAACTGAACTAATAAATAAGCAATGCAAAAGCAAGAAGGTCAAGAACGGCACAGATGAGGTTACAGTAGGAGTAAATCTGTTTGTAATGCCGGTTTCAGGCTACGAAAGGATCTAAACTATGGATTATAGAGAAATATCAGGTCATAAAATTGCGGTCGAGGGGCTGAAAAGGGCCGTTAAGAGCGGGAATATCAGCCATTTCTATATACTCGAGGGCGAGGAAGGCCTTGGGAAAATGACTATTGGAAGGGTTTTTGCTAAAACCCTTCTTTGTTTGCAGAAAAACGAGGAGCCCTGTGGCACCTGCAGCAGCTGCAGAAGGTTCGAAACAGGATCTCACCCCGACTACCTGGAGATCAGACCTGAAAAGGGAATGATAAGAAAGGGAGAGGTCGAGGGTATAATCCACACGATGACCATGTCTCCATTTGAATCCGATAGGAAGGTCATCCTGATGGACGAAGCCCATCTAATGAATAAGGAAGCACAGAATGCACTGCTTAAGACGCTTGAGGAGCCGCCCTCCTATGCCCACCTTATACTTGTCACCTCAAGTCCGAAGGATTTGCTGCCCACCATCCGCTCCAGGGGTCAAAATATAAGATTCTATCCCCTGGATAGAGAAACAGTGAAAGGGATACTGTTAGAGCAGTATGGAGCTGATCAATATAATGCTGATTTTCTTGCGGACTACTCAAAGGGCTCTGTTGGAAGGGCTATAAGACTCCTAAAGGACGAGGAGTTCTTCCAGGACAGGGAATGGGCAATAGAGCTTATCAGCGCACTCCTAAAGGGAGAGAAGCATAGAGTCTTCAGCTCTTCCGAGGAATTTGCCGAAAGAAAGGACAGGGTACAACAGATCCTGGACATATTTTTGCTTTGGTTCAGAGACCTGCTCTTATACAAGGCCTCCGCTGAAAACAGCCTTATAGTCAACAGGGACAGGCTTAAATTGATATCAGAACAATCCACTCTGGATTTTGAAAGAATTAATGGTATAATAGAGAAGATACAGGATACCATATTCAATATCCAGATGAATGTCAATTATCAATTGTCCATAGAGACGATGCTGCTTAAAATACAGGAGGAGTTTTAATGGTTCGAGTAGTAGGAGTTAGGTTTAAAAAAGCGGGAAAGATTTATTATTTTGATCCCGATATAATAGAGGTTTCCCATAACGATTTCGTCATTGTTGAAACTGCAAGAGGAATCGAGTTTGGGCATGTGGTTATCGGACCTCGTGAGGTTCCTGAGGAGGACATAGTTCTTCCGCTGAAGAAGGTCCTGAGACTTGCAACAGATGAGGATTTTGAGGTACATAGAAGCAATAAGGCCAAGGTGAAGGAAGCTATCGAGGCCTGTCAGAAAAAGGTTGAGGAGCATGGCTTGGACATGAAGCTGGTGGACGTTGAGTACACCTTCGACAACAACAAGGTCATATTCTACTTTACTGCTGATGGCAGGGTGGATTTCAGGGACCTTGTAAAGGATCTTGCTGCAATATTCAAGACCAGGATCGAGCTTAGACAGATCGGAGTTAGAGACGAGGCAAAGATGGTCGGAGGGGTCGGGCCCTGCGGACAAGTTGTATGCTGCGCTAAATTCCTTGGTGAATTCGCACCTGTATCAATAAAGATGGCCAAGGAGCAAAGCTTGTCGCTGAATCCAACAAAAATATCAGGGCTTTGCGGAAGGCTGATGTGTTGTTTGAAATATGAGCAGGACACCTACGAGGAGCTTCTGAAGAATATGCCTACAGTAGGAGCCATAGTCATGACCCCTCAGGGCAAGGGAGTTATCATAGACACCTACACTCTTCTTGAAAGAGTCAAGGCTAAGGTCAGACTAAAGGATGGGTCAGAGGATATATTCCAGTTCCAGGCAAATGAGATAACTGCAACCGGGAAATTTGACCCTGCTTATCAACGATACGGAGATAAGCACGATGATGAGCTTCTGGAGGATTTTAGAAGCCTTGAATAGGGACAATTTTTCTGTTTGAATTTACTATAAATCGTGTTAGAATATAGTCAGGCATAGTTTTTCTGTAGGAGGTGAAAAGAATGGCATATCATATTACTGATGATTGTATCGCTTGCGGAGCATGTCAACCAGAATGCCCAACTGAAGCTATAACAGCTGGCGATATCTACGTGATCGACCCAGATAAATGCATTGACTGTGGCGCATGTGCAAGTGTTTGTCCAGTGGACGCACCTCAGCCAGAGTAGTACTTATTTGAGACAATGTTAAAAAGACCCCTATTAGGGTCTTTTTTCATATATATAAATCGGAGGGATTATAAAGATGGAAAGACTTGACAAGGTGCCTGGAACGCCCTATGAGATCATCCAGGATAAAAGGCTGTTTTCCTATGGTGTCGACGCAATACTCCTGTCCTTTTTTGCTAAGCCAAAGGGGGTAGTGATGGACCTTGGTACAGGAACGGGAGTCATACCTTTAAGGCTTGCTGATGACCCAAATATCAAGAGGATATATGGGGTCGAGCTTCAGGAAATTGTGGCAGAAATGGCTGAAAAAAGTGTATACTTAAATAAACTGGAGGATAAGATCCAGATACTTAACGAGGATCTAAGAAAGCTTCCTGAAAGCTTCTCAAGGGCGTCAATAGATACTATAGTCACTAATCCGCCTTACATGAAGCCGGGAGCTGCCCTGGTCAATCCAGAGGAGAACCATGCCTATTCAAGGCACGAGCTTACCTGTACTCTTGAGGATATTATGAGAGTATCAGGCTACCTTTTAAAGCCCCTTGGAAAACTGTATATGGTCCACAGACCCAACAGACTTGTGGATGTGTTGTGTGAAATGAGGTCCAACGGGATCGAGCCAAAGCTAATGACTTGGGTATACCCAAAGCCAGGAAAGCCAGCGAATCTGTTCCTGGTTGAAGGAGTCAAGGGAGGCAGAAGGGACTTAAAGTATGGGGATCCAATAACCGTGTACGGAGAAGACGGGGATTACACAGATCAGATATACGCAATTTACGGAAGAAGGTGATCGAGATGGAGCAGGGAATACTATATGTTTGTCCAACCCCGATCGGGAACCTGGAAGACATTACCTTCAGGGTGCTTGAGGTATTACGTTCAGTGGATGTAATAGCTGCTGAGGACACGAGGCACACTCTGAAGCTCTTGAATCATTTTGAGATCAAGAAGCAGATGACCAGCTACCACGAGCATAATTTAAGAGAAAAGGGACCAATAATTATAGAGATGCTCCAGAACGGTAAATCAGTGGCACTTGTATCCGATGCCGGAATGCCCGGGATATCGGATCCCGGGGAGGATATCATAAAGCTATGCATAGAAGAGGGCATTCAGGTGGTAGGACTTCCAGGTCCTTCGGCAGCACTATTGGCACTTGTTATCTCTGGGCTTACTACCGATAAATTTGTCTTTGAAGGCTTTTTACCCTCAAAATCTACTGACAGGAAAAAAGCCCTTGAAGGTCTTAAAACAGAGGAAAGAACCATTATATTCTATGAAAGTCCACACAGGCTTACAGACAGCCTTGAGGATATGCTGACTGTCCTTGGAAACAGAAGAGCATCTCTATCGAGGGAGCTTACAAAAAAATTCGAGGAGACAATAAGGGGTACCCTTGAGGAGCTTCTGTCGGCAGCTAAGGAGAGACAGCTTAAGGGTGAGATGGTCCTGGTGCTGGAGGGTGCAGAGGCATTGGTACAGGAGGATATCGATATTGCAGGAATGCTTGTCAGTCTTCTTCAGGATGGATACTCAAAAAAGGATGCAATAAAACTTGTCTGTGAAAGGACGGGTGCTCCTAAAAATCAGGTCTATTCTGAGAGCCTGAAGCTTTAAAAATAATAAAGCGCTCAGGAGAATGCCTAAGCGCTTTACTATGCGGTTATTTCTTTGTCAATTCCTTGATACAGCCAGGGCAAACATTCTTGCCTTTGAAATCCTTTATCCCCTTAGCCTCACCGCAGAATATGCATGATGGTGAGAATTTTCTAAGGATGACCTTATCCTCGTCAACAAAGATCTCCAATGGATCCTTGACCTGGATATCAAGAGTTCTTCTAAGCTCTATGGGTATAACCACTCTACCCAGTTCGTCGACCTTCCTCACAATACCTGTGGATTTCATAAAAGCCACCTCCCAATTAGGTTTGGTAAAAAACCATGGAATAATGCTACCATAGATGTCAAAAAAAGTCAATATACTGTCAAACGATAGCTTGCTAAAGTGAGGGCTGATAATGGATTCCATCAACAAAGAATTAAGCGATTTACTACAAAAAGTCAATACCGAGATCCAAAAAAAGCAAAAATCGGTCATGGATGGTGACAAATGGAGGCTTAGAGCCTTTATGGATTTGGAGATCGGAGGCATAAAAAGAATAGAGAAGCTTACCCAAACTGAGCTTCAGGAGATGACCTCCAAAGGAGGAGTATCTGGGGTCGATGGGTCTGTAAACAGGGCAGGAGGTAGCTACCCTCACTTTATCGAGCTTTACCAAGGGCTGGCGAAGTCCACTGTATTAAGAGATAAGCCGATCCTTTTGTCTCAGGTTTATACACCTATCCTTAGCGAGGAAAAGGAAGACCCTCTGACCGGTGAAATCGAGGTAAGAGAGGAACAGAGGAACATACGCCTTGCAACGATCGAGGTAGAGGCAGCAATTAGGAGCGTAGAGGAGCACAAGCCCTATGCACTTATGATGGATGGAGGGCTTATACGCTACAACATTTATGCAGGTGAGGCTTGGTCAAGGCTTGTGGAGCTTTGCGAAACAACAGGCACCATACTCATGGGAGTAATAAAGGATATCAAGACCTCAGCTGTTGGAGAAAGGCTGAAGGAGCTTGATCCTAAAATCGAGGGAGTGCTTTACGACAGAGAGATAATGTTTGGACTTCTTGAATACGGCGAGTTCATACACATAAACGAGGACATCAACAGGAAGGAACCCAAGGGCTACAGCTCAGCATTTTTGAGGAGCTCGCTGTCGCCCATGGTGATCGGGATAGACATTATCGAGAGCCAGGCTGATAAGCTGGAGGAGATGGCACGCCTTGTGCTTACCCTTACTCCTGAGAACAGCAGAGGGGTTCCATTATGGCTAGACATAGTCGACAAGGAGGTCAAGATCTCAGACGACATGATGAGAGCACTAATGGAGCGCTATTTGGATAGAGGAGTGTACGAAAGATACTTCGTGTCGGAGAGGGATAAGAGGAATTAAAGATAGTGAATAAGTAATAGTGAATAGTGAATAGTTAAATGACTGAAAAGGAGAACATAATGAAGGAAAGCATACTTTTTGATAAGAGTAGATTATTTGCTATTAAAATTATAAATTTATATAAGGAAGTAAGCAGTGAGAAAAGGGAATTTGTCATGTCAAGACAAGTTCTAAGATCGGGAACATCCATAGGGGCAAGCATCAGTGAAGCAAAATTTGCTCAATCAATACCTGACTTTGTATCAAAACTGAGTATTTCACTCAAGGAAGCAAATGAAACTTATTATTGGTTGGATTTACTTATCGAAACTGGATATATAGATATAGATTATGGAAGAAGTCTAAAAGATGAGTGTCTTGAATTAATAAGGATGCTTCAAGCGTCAGTTAAGACAAGCAAAGCAAAGCTTTAAGCAATTCACTATTCACTATTCACTATTCACTATTCACTGAAATAAGGGGAGGCTAAAACATTGAAAGTCGTAGGAATCACCACCCAGCAGGAATTTTATATCGGCTCAAAGGAGCGTAACTTCAGGATCAACGAATTTCTAATAATCCAGGATCCTTTCCAGGGCGACCTGATGGGAGAGGTAGTAGAGGCTCGTACCTTCAACAGGTACATTCCATTGAACATCTACGGTGACTTTGTAGATGCAGCCGTCCTTGAAAGCCTTAAAGCTCTTGGCTATGACGTCGACGAAGATACCATTTATGTAGCCAAGGTAAGGCTTCTCAATGAAGCTCTATACCCGGTACAAACAGGATCAGATGCAAGGATCCCCAGGTTTGAGGAAGTACGTGACCTAATGCTGAAAACTCCACCCGAAAAGGGACTTGTAGTAGGAGTCATAAGAAACACCGACGACGTTGCAATAGATATGGACGACGAATTTCGAGACCTTCTGTATACCTTTGAGGAAAAGGGGCTCCAACAGCAGAGGGAGCTTCCCTTTATCATGGATATCCGTTCCATGCACCACTACCCTCATATCGGAGTTTTCGGAGGCTCGGGCTCAGGCAAGTCTTTTGGCTTAAGGGTTCTCCTTGAGGAGATCATGCTCAAAGGAATACCGACTCTTGTTCTTGATCCTCACTATGAGATGGATTTTTCAGAGCTCCCGGGCTACTTCACAGAAAACCATCAGGATTTTGAGGACAGTTTCCGGTGCTATCAGGTAGGAACTCACACAGGTGTAAAATTCGAGGACCTCTCTGCAGGTGATTTGAAAAATCTCCTGGATGCTGCCAGTACCCTGACTGATGCTATGAATAACGTTGTTGACGTTCTCTTCGGTCGCAAGGAGTCATATACCAGCTTCTCTCAAAAACTACAGCTGCTCTCCGAGGCTCAGGAGGAGGGCTCACTGGATAAGCTTGAAACACGGATCAGAGAGACTGACGGCGAGGAGAGGAAAGCGTGGGTGGAAAGAAAAAATCTATACAATACCTATGATAAATCCTGCCCGTATTCATCGGTGCGTGGGGTTCTCTGGAGATTGAGACGTCTGTATAACGAAGGAATATTCTCGAAGGACAGCCGGGCTATAGAGGAGGGTCTTCAGGACGGAAAGCTTGTAGTCATCCAGGGGAGCACGAGGATACTTCAGGTATATGGAACCTACCTTCTTAATAATCTCTACCACAAAAGAAGAGATTACAAGGACGCCCTCTACAAAAAACTGCCAACGGATTTCTTTCCACCCTTTATACTTGTGACCGACGAGGCACACAATTTTGCGCCTAAGGGCTATGAATCTCCATCCAAATCCATTATCAAGGAGATCGCTCAGGAGGGAAGAAAATACGGAGTTTTCCTTGTTCTTGCAACTCAAAGACCGACTCTTTTGGACGAGACTGTAACTGCACAATTGAACACCAAGCTTATTTTCAGAACAGTAAGGGCTTCAGACATCGACACGATAAAGGAGGAGACAGACCTTACCCCAGAGGAGGCAAAGAGACTTCCATACCTTCGAACAGGAGACGTATTTATTTCCTCTGCAATGCTTGGAAGAACAACCTTTGCAAGGATAAGGGCAGCCTACAGCGCCAGTCCGCACACCCTGAACCCATTTGATGAGCTGGTCCAAAGAACCAAGGAGGACGACGATAAGTACCTGGACCTGATCCTTGAAAAGCTGCCAGTAATGGAGACTGACATGCTGAACGTGATCCAGGAGCTGGAGAAGGAGGCTGGGATAACAATGACCCGGGACAGATTGGAAGAAAAGTTGAAGCTTTTGGCAAAAAAGAACTATATCCGAAAAGAAGAAACGTTTTTGGGGTATAGATATATAAAATCAGAGAAAAACGAAGATTGATATTTCGCAACAGAGGTTTTCATCTGAATATCAGAAAGGCGGTAGAGGTACCGCCTTTATTGCAATAATTTTAGTTTGCTGATATATTTCGGTAAAGAAGGGAGGCATAAGCCTTGGCTGAAAACGAATATTTCTACATAGAGGATGGGGAGCTGGATGCATACCTGTTCCATGAGGGTACCTTTTACAAGGCATATGAGTTTATGGGAGCCCACCCATATAAAAAGGGCAAGAAAAAAGGACACCGTTTCACCGTTTGGGCACCAAGGGCAAGTGCTGTTTACCTTGTAGGAGACTTCAACCAGTGGAACGGCGAAAGCATGCCCATGAAAAGGATCGGCTCAAGCGGACTCTGGCAAATCGTTGTAAGCAATGCCAATGAATACGACAAATATAAGTACAGAGTGATTTCCCAGGAAGGAGAGGTTCGCTTGAAGGCAGACCCCTTCGGCTTCCATATGGACACCAGACCACTTACAGATTCGAAGATATATGATATAAAGGGCTTCGACTGGAACGATAAGACCTGGATGAAAAATAGGGGCAAAGCGCTTTACACCAGACCCATATCCATATACGAGGTAAATCTGCTTTCCTGGAAGCAAAAGGAGGGCAACATCCAGTATTCATATGTTGAGCTTGCAAAAGAGCTAATAAGATACGTCAAGAAAATGGGGTACACACACATTGAATTCATGCCTCTTTCAGAGTATCCCCTGGATGCTTCCTGGGGCTACCAGATCACAGGCTACTTTGCACCCACAAGCAGGTTCGGGACTCCTAAGGACCTTATGTACCTTATAGATCAGTGCCATCAAAACGACATTGGCGTAATAATGGACTGGGTCCCGGCACACTTCTGCAAGGACGACTACGGACTGGCAAGGTTCGACGGAACATATCTCTACGAATCCTTGGATAAGGCAAAGGCTGAAAATGAGCAGTGGGGGACCCTGAACTTTGATTATACGAAGCCTGAGGTTTTATCCTTCCTAATATCCAACGCAATGTACTGGCATGACTACTATCATATAGACGGCTTAAGGATAGACGCTGTAGCCTACATGCTCTACCTGGACTTTGGGGGAAAGGACATAAGGAATCGGCTGGGAGGAAGGGAGAATTTGGAAGCCATTGAATTTATCAAGCGTCTTAATTCAGTTATATTCCAGCACTACCCTGACACCATGATGATCGCAGAGGAATCGACTGCATGGCCGAAGGTAAGCCATCCAATCGACGAGGGTGGACTTGGCTTCAACTTTAAGTGGAATATGGGCTGGATGAACGACATACTTAAATATATGGAGATGGATCCCATTTACAGAAAGGACCATCACGGTGCACTAACCTTCTCCATGATGTATGCCTTTTCTGAAAACTTCATACTGCCCTTCAGCCACGACGAGGTGGTCCATGGGAAAAAATCCATGGTAGACAAGATGCCCGGAAGCTACGAGCAAAAGTTTGCTAATTTAAGACTGCTTTATCAATATATGTTCGCACACCCGGGGAAAAAGCTTCTCTTTATGGGAAATGAGATAGCACAATTCCTGGAGTGGAGGGAGTACGAGTCCATTGAGTGGCAACTTCTTGATCTTGAGCCTCACAGGCTGATGCAAAAATTTGTCGCTGACCTCAATGTCATATATAAGGATGAAAAAACGCTTTATGAGCTGGATACCACCTACGACGGCTTTCAGTGGATCGACCACACCAACTCACAGGAGAGCATAATCGCCTTTGAGAGACTGGACAAAGCCGGAGAAAGGCTAATATGTATATTTAATTTCACACCGGTTCCAAGACCGGATTATCCAATAGGGGTTTTGGAGGAAGGAACCTACAGGACTGTCCTTACCAGTGACCACAAGAGGTACGGCGGGGCTACAGAAAGGGTCAAAAGATACAAGGCAAGATCCGAAGCCTTCCACGGCAGAGACCTTAGCATAAGGGTAGATCTGCCGCCATTGGCTGCTATATATCTTAAGCTTGACAGGAAGCCTCAAATTGACAAGAAGACAGGGGGGAACAAGCATGATTGAAAACAAGGTTGTGGCAATGCTGCTTGCGGGAGGGCAGGGCTCGAGGCTGAAGGCACTGACCAGAAAAATAGCCAAGCCTGCAGTTCCATTCGGCGGAAAGTACAGGATAATCGACTTTGCTCTAAGCAACGCAGCCAATTCAGGGATCGACAACATAGGGATATTGACCCAGTACAAGCCGTATTTATTGAATTCGCACATAGGGATAGGTTCATCCTGGGATTACGACAGAAACGTTGGAGGCCTTAGGGTACTGCCTCCCTTTACCTCAGAGGATGGGGGAAGGTGGTACACAGGAACTGCCAATGCTGTCTTTGAAAACATCGACTACATCGACGAGCAGGATCCGGAGTATGTATTGATCCTTTCCGGAGACCATATATACAAGATGAATTACAACGATCTTCTGGAGGAGCATCAGGCGAAGGGAGCTGACGTGACCATAGCTGTAATGGAGGTTCCATGGGACGAGGCTTCCAGGTTTGGGATAATAAACGTAGATACTGAGGGAAAGATTGTTGAATTTGAGGAAAAACCGGAGAATCCAAAGAACAACCTGGCATCCATGGGGATATACATGTTCAACTGGAAGGTACTCCGGGACTATCTTGTCAAGGACGATGCTGATCCTGGATCTGACAATGACTTCGGCAAGAATGTGCTTCCATTGATGCTTTCAGAGGGGATGAAGATGTATACCTGGGTATACGAGGGCTACTGGAAGGATGTAGGAACGGTAAGGAGCTACTGGGAGGCCAATATGGACCTGCTGGATCCCCTTAATACCCTGAACCTTTACGATAAGGACTGGAGGATATACACTAGGTCTAAGAACCTTCCACCACAATACATCGCAAGGGGAGCAGTAGTCAAGGACTCCCTGGTAAATGAGGGCTGCTATGTCAAGGGGGAGGTCACAAGGAGCATTTTATTC
>CAZHLQ010000308.1:0-1669 GCA_964533235.1 uncultured Gudongella sp.
ATTTTTAACCATTTCAAACGAGATCCCAAGCTCAGCTGAAACAATCTTTCTCAAGGTGGTCAAAACCCCCTGACCTAATTCAGTGCTTGATACAAATATTTCGACTTCGCCGGTCTTGTATTTTCGAAGCTTTACCTTTGGCTTTAAAAGCTCAGCTTCGCCTGCTCCGGTAAAGCCACAGCCATGGAAAAATATTGAAAATCCGATACCCTTAAAGAATCTGTCATTAGAAGTATCACTGTATCTTTTCTCCTTGTAGCCCGACATTTCAGATACCTCTTCTGCTATTTCATGCAGCTTTATCCTGCTTGGATACCTCCCTTGTGTAGCAGATAGATCTCCGTCCTTTAGCAAATGTTCTATTTTAAAATCGTAAGGATCGATCCCCAGCTTCAAGGCAATGTTTTCCATGTGCATCTCGATCGCAAACATTGCCTGTGGACCACCAAAGCCCCTAAAAGCACTGCTTACGACTTTGTTTGTGGCATATGCTGCCCCGTGGACCCTCAGGTTTTCGATATTATAGGCTCCTGTTGCAGAAAAGATCGTACGTTGAAGCACAACGCTTGAAAGGCCGGCGTAGGCACCTCCGTCCAGCATCACCTTGATTTCCATAGCTTTGATCCTGTTGCTATCATCAAGGCTGCTTCTTAAGGTTATGATCGATGGATGTCTTTTTGTGCTTGCTACTATATCTTCCTTTCTGTCATATATAAGTTGAACCGGCTTGCCCGATTTTATTGCAGCTAAGGCGCTTAATACCGCAGGTATCGAAGGGTAGTCCTCCTTGCCGCCAAAGCCTCCTCCCGTTGGCTGTTGAATAACTCTTATTCTCTCTTCACTTAAACCCAAAGAGACCTTGAGAGCCTCCACTACATAGTATGGGCACTGCATGGAGCCATTTACCTCTATGGAACCATCCCTGTAGCAGGATTGAAAAGAATGTGTTTCCAGGTAAGCATGCTCCTGATAACCTGTAGAAAGTGTATCCTCAAATATTCGAAAAGGAGGTTCAAAGTACTTGTCCGGATCTCCCTTGGCAAAGGAGTATTCTATTGAGCTTACACCATCTGCAAAACGGTACTTTTCTGGATAGTTCTGCGCTTCCTCAATTGATTCAACCGGTTCAATGTCCTCATACTCAATTCTTATCCTATCAGCTGTATCCTGGACAATGTTCTTATCCCTTCCGACTATCAGTAGTATCGGCTCTCCTATGTAGTTTACCTCACCCTCTGACAGAAAAGGCTGATCGTCATAGACTATAGGCACCCTGTTTGTGCCTGGAATGTCATGATAGTCAACGATAAATATCTCATCCTGAAGGTCTGGAATGGAAATGCTCAGTATCCTGGCTCTTTGTCTTTCTGATCTGTAAACCTTGCAATAATTAAGCTCGTCGGGTCTCAGATCAGAAGTAAATAATGCTTTTCCGGTAATTTTATCGTCAAAATCCTGTCTCTTTGCAGATTCCTTGAAGCTATTCACATTACCACCTGCCTCCTTTACTTAGGAAACCCTTTATTTGATCATATTCCAAAATAGTATCGATGTCCCACAGTATACCTGGGTCTTCCACAGAGATTTCAGTAAAAGGTCGATCAAAGATATACTCTCTCAGTGAATGGTGGACCGTATCAAGTAATATCCTGTCTGCTTCGCTTCTATT
>CAZHLQ010000309.1:0-2098 GCA_964533235.1 uncultured Gudongella sp.
ATGTCAGGCGCTGACAAAAATTGTCACAGCCCCGCCCGGTAGCTACGTCACAGCTACCAGCCCGCCCCGCTCGACCTTCAAAGGATTCTCAATCCATTGCGCATCGAGCAATTACAGGCACTTACGGTAGGATGTCGGGGCATGATATTCCGACAGCTGCCCGCCGTAGTCATAATGCAGCTGCGATGTAGTCACGCCGCCAGCCACCTCCCCCCGCACGCGACCGGGCACCCCACCGGGGGGTAGCGCCGGTCCTGCTATGCGTATACTGTATCACGAACTTTTGCAATATTTTTGGTTTCAAGTAGTTCGTCCGGTAGTTCTTCGAGACCCTACCGGACGCCCCACTCTATTTCTGTGCGACCCCAAGCGCCGCCTTGGCGACATCCTTGAGAATCTCGACCCATTCGTCCTTTGTAATCTGGCCGTCTGCCAGGGCTTTCCGGAGAGAGTCCAGGAGAGCGACCGCGATACCCAGGTAAATCACGTACTTCATCATGGTTACACCCCAATCAAGTTCTTGAGCCGGTAGCTCTTCTCGGCTGTCTTGACCTTGCCGCCACCGTAGGTAATACGGATCGTCACGAACCGGAGGATGTCGTTGATCGACGCCTTGGTGTTCACCGAGGCGGCTATCGGAACCGTCCCCTCGGCCAGCGGAAACAACGACGTCCAGTCTGTCAAGACGGTCCCCTGTGCGTTCGATACCTTGAACTCCACGGATTCCACGACGGCCACGGGGACCCCGTCAGCATCGACGAATCGATAGCCTTCTTCCGAATCCGAACCCTCGTCCACTTCGATCATGCGTTACCTGCCGTAAGGGTTCCGGCGGTGATCCGCACGATTCCGCCGGACGTGATGGCGGTGCTGTTCAGTTGGATGTCACCACCGCCGCCGGTTGCGGTCACGGTGCAGTCGCACACGAAGTTGTCTGCCGAGTCGGTGATCCGGGCCCAGGTGGCGGTTCCGGAAGCGTCCGCGCTTCCATCCTCGGTAATAGAGTTCAGGGTGACGGCACCGTTGGAAGGGGCCGGTCCTGCCGGACTGCCCATCACGAGGGTCGCCAGGAGGTTCGTGGCGGTTCCGCCAGTAGACGGTTGGACCCCGTCGTAGATCTTGACTTTGCCTGCAGATCCGATAGCGGTCAGAATGCTCTGTAACCAAGCATTCCGGATTTCTACTTTGACTTTCAACGCCATTCGATAGTTCCTGTTCTGGTGGTCATAATGATCCCACCGGTCTTACTGGCAAACAGAATTCGGTAGACCGTACTGTCGCCTGTGATTTCTATTAAGCGGAGGCCGAGGAAACCAACGGCTCCTATAATTTCACCTGACACGCCGAGGGCCCCGGCCAATTCGGAACCGCACGACACGGAGATATTCCAGGGACCGGACACACCGATCGCGCCAGTCAGGAGTCCGGAGAGATCTGTGAGGTCCAGTGAGGCATCTCCTGAGACACCCAACGCGCCCACCAGGGCGGCGGCAGTCAGGATCTGGCCCACCAACTCCCCGGATGTTCCGGCGTTACCGGTCATCTCGGACGCCACGGATTCGATGGCAGCATCGAGGGTTCCCGTGAAGGTCTCGATGAGCCCGGTGGACCCGAACAGGGCCGCGAGGAGTTCGATGGTTGTCGTTAGCGACCCCTGCTTGCCTTCCTGGCCGATCTGTGCCATCGTTGTGGCTCCGCCGGTTGCCTGGACTGATCCGCCGACGCCGATTTGTCCGGAGGACGAAAGGGTCATGGCGCCGATTGACGCCGAGAATGTACCCTCGAATATCCCACCCCCCGCACTTGGCATATAGACCCATATGCCAAGATCGGACAGGTCCGAATCCAGGACGATGCTGCCCCACTCGTCATGGCCGTCAAATACGGCCGAGCCTATTTCATTGACAGCAGTCATGACTTACGACGCAGCCTTGGTATAGATCCCATCGTATCCGATCATTCTGGCGTTGCTTCCATCTGTGTTTTTAACTCGGATCCGGTCAGTGTTATTGAAGCGGAAGTTAATAAAACTCAACACGCCGCCGCCGACCTCAACCTGGACGTCATCCTGGAAGTGCCGGTGCAGCTGTCGCTGGAA
>CAZHLQ010000310.1:0-4204 GCA_964533235.1 uncultured Gudongella sp.
GAATGGGCTTAATATGATTAGTAAGCCCAATTATAGGATATCTCAGATGTCAGATACCGTCAATATGAAATGACTACAAATCTCTGATGTCAGAAAAACTTGGAGGTGTTAGAGTGTCCACCATAGGGCAAAGAATTAGAACTGCAAGAAAATCAAAGAAGCTTTCATTGATTGAGGTCAGAGATCTCACAGGATTATCGACTGGTAACCTAAGTGACCTGGAAAACGACAAGTTTGCTCCATCAGCCAATACACTTATGCTCCTTAAGAAGGTTTTGGAGGTAAACATAGACTGGATGCTCACTGGAAGCCTCCCCATGGAAGCTCCGCCTGCTGAAATGGTCAGAGAAAAGACTCCTCAGTATCTGGGTATTGATGAGAGGATGCTCCTGGATGCTTACGGAAGGCTGAGCGAAGAGGAGAAGAGGAATGTAATTGCTTACATGAATCTGATACTCAGCAAGGGTGGTATATAATTTTTTATACTTGTGATTAATTATTAATCTTATCGTTACAAATGTGTAATCATTAAAAAAAGCCGCTTTCGCGGCTTTTTTGCTTATTCTACGGTTACGCTCTTTGCAAGATTCCTTGGTTTATCCACGTCATTTCCCTTTGCAAGGGATGTGTAATACGCAAGAAGCTGAGGATAAATAACTGACAGTAGAGGCATGAATATATTGAAGCTCTCCTCCAGATAGATAACTTTATCTGCTACCTCGGATAGATCAATATTTCTTTTTCTGGTGATACCAGTCACGATTGCTCCCCTAGCTTTTACTTCCTTTATGTTCGAGACCATTTTTTCGTAAATGCTTTGCTGGGCAGCTATAGCTATAACCGGTGTGCCCTCCTCAATGAGCGCTATGGTCCCATGCTTAAGCTCCCCTGCCGGGAATGCCTCTGTATGGATATATGAGATCTCCTTCAGCTTCAAAGCGCCCTCAAGTGCTGTGTAGTAATCGAGTCCTCTTCCAAGATAAAAAATCGACTTGCTGTTTTTTATCCTTTCTGCGTCGGACTTTGCCATCTCTGCAAGGCTTGGAAGCGATGCCTCTATCTTCCCTGGAAGTGTATTAAGCTCTGCGAGTATCTCGTCATAGCACTTGTCCTCCAAGGTCCCCTTCAGCTTTCCAAAGTAAAGAGCAAGGACATAGAAGGCTGTCAGCTGTGTCGTATATGCTTTAGTCGATGCAACTGCAATTTCCGGCCCAGCCCAGGTATAGAATATATCATCGGATTCTCTTGCTATGGAGCTTCCAACAACATTTGTTATGGAAAGTATCCTGGCTCCCTTTTCCTTAGCAGCCTTTAAAGCACCGATAGTGTCCATCGTCTCGCCTGATTGGCTAACTATAACAACTAGTGTCTTATCATCGATATAGTGGTCAGAATATCTAAACTCTGAGGCTATCTCTGCCTGAGCATCTACCTTTAGAAATTCCTGAAGGAGGTATCTTCCAACCAGGCCTGCATGGTAAGCGGTACCACAACCCACTACATATATTTTGTTTATCCTTTTTATAGTATCCTCGTCGATCTCGATATTTTCAAGGAATAGTTTTCCATCGTCATCCAGCCTTCTGTTGATTGTTTCAGCAATTACTGATGGCTGTTGATAAATCTCCTTCAGCATGAAGTGCTCGTAGCCTTCCTTGGTTGCTGATTCAAGATCCCACTCTATGGTCCTTACCTGTCTATCGATCGTGTTTCTGTCCTCGCCATATATCTCATATCCAGACCTGGTGAGTCTTACTATGTCTTTATTTTCTATATAGACTACCTTGTTTGTGTACTTTAATATCGCTGGTATGTCAGATGCTATAAAATTTTCATTCTCACCTACTCCGAGTATTATAGGGCTTTCATGTCTGATCGCAATTATCTCATCTGGACTCTGCTGACACATTACTACAAGAGCATAGGCTCCCTTAAGTCTTGCCTCCGTCTTAAAAACTGCCTCCAGCAAATCACCTTCATAATAGTGGTCAAGAAGATGAGCGATAACCTCCGTATCTGTCTCTGATTTAAATCTATAACCCAATGTCAGCAGCTCGTCCTTTATGGTTCTGTAATTCTCTATAATCCCATTGTGTATAACTGCTATGGTTCCCTCTTCATTTGTGTGAGGGTGTGCATTACTGTCAGTTGGTGCTCCATGGGTTGCCCATCTTGTATGGCCCATGCCAATATTTCCAACTATAGGATCTTTTTCAAGACTCCCCGCAAGAACTCCCAGCCTTCCTGACAGCTTCCTCGTTTTCATGCTTCCATTTTCAATTATTGAGATCCCTGCAGAGTCATAGCCTCTATATTCAAGCTTTGACAGACCGTCTAGGATTATGCTCTGAGCATTCCCATTTCCTAAGTATCCAACTATTCCACACATAGTATTTCCCCCCAAAGTGCTTTTCTTTCAATCAATATCAGTCGTATTTGACCAAAGAATTTACGTGATATTCGCCCAGCTTTTCTCTGCCTCCAAGGAAGGTAAGCTCGATCACGAATTCAAGAGCGACTACCTCTCCACCAAGGGATTCTATAAGCCTTGTCGCTGCCATTACTGTTCCAGCAGTTGCCAACAGGTCATCGACAATTGCGATCCTGTCACCCTTCCTGATCGACTCAGTATGGATCTCAAGTGTATTAGTTCCATATTCCAGCTCATATTCAAAGCTGGTAGTTTCTCCAGGCAGCTTCCCCGGCTTTCTTATAGGGATAAATCCAACTCCCAGACCATATGCAACAGCTGCTCCAAATAGGAATCCCCTTGCCTCTGGTCCTACTATATAGTCTACTCTTTTGTCCTTAAGATCCTCGATCATGCTTGTTACTGCATGGCTGAAGGCGTCCTTGTCTCTTGTTAGGGTCGTTATATCCTTGAAGCTTACTCCCTTTATTGGAAAATCTTCTATTTCCCTGATTTTAGACTTAAGATCCAAAATACTTCCTCCTCAATTCTTCTTTTTTTACTTCATGAGTGTATTCATATATGACGTTCATGCACAACTTAAGTTTAACATAACACTATAGATTTCTAAACATATTTTTACAGCTGGTCAATATGCTCAGATACCCTTCTTTCAAGGGGATGATAAAGCTTTTCCCGGTCAATTCCAGGGTACATATTTGATATTATATCAAATGCGACCCTTGCTCCTCGGTCCATTCCCTGGCATCCTGCCAGTAGAACTATGTCATTTTTCTCAACCCTCTTCAGTACATCTCCTATAGCTTCCTCAAGGGTGTCGAATACTGTTAATTCAAGGTCGGTCTTACTTATGGCGTCTCTAAACACTTGCTCCTCCTCAGGCGCTACCTCGTCCTTCCAACCAACTGATCCTATACTTCTAGTAGCTACAAGGTCGTTTAGTCCAAGATTGTCCTTCCAGTCGACAAGGGCTTCTGCATTCTCCCTGTTGACCGTTACTCCTCTGTTGCCCCTTATGGCATATACGATATGAAGCTTGTTCTTATCCATATCGGCAAGTGTACCCAGAGTACTATTTATGTTCTTAACATTTGCGAAATGGTCATCAACGACAATAAAATCGTCCTCGAAAATAAATTCAAAGCGCCGTTCCACTCCCTTAAAGCTGTTTAACGCTTCCTTGATAATGTTGATGGGTATCCCATCAGCCAATGCTATCACGGTTGCTGCCATGGCGTTCTCTACGGAGTGATAACCCGGAATTCCAAGGCTTATGCTAAAGTCACCCTTTTTAATGGAAACAGAACCAAGCTCGATATCCCTGGTTACTACCACCTGATAATTCGCTCTCCCCTTGATGAGCTTAATGTCACGGCACTGGATATCGCCTTTGTCACTTGATATTGAATAGGTCACTACCTTTGATCTCGTCTCATAGACCAAGCCTGCTATCCTCTGATCATCAATATTTAGAACTGCTGTTGCCTCAGCCTTGGCATTCCTGATAAGGCTGGATTTTACCTCCCAGTATCTTTCGAAGCTGCCATGCTGATCTATATGCTCTCTGCTGAAGTTGGCAAAGGAGACGATATCAAAATCAATGTCATTTGTCCTATAAAGCTCTAATGCCGAGGACGATACCTCCATTGATGCCCTTTGGATCCCGTTATCTCTCATCTCGGCAAACAAGCCTTGAAGATCAAAGCTTTCCGGAGTAGTAAGCTCAGCGATCTCTACTCTTCCACCGGTTTTGTTCATCACGCTTCCTATCAC
>CAZHLQ010000311.1:0-7600 GCA_964533235.1 uncultured Gudongella sp.
GGCTTGATTTTTGCATAGCTTTTCTCCATTGCCTTTTATCAGGTACTGTGCCATAATGAAGGTGAAATAATTAACGGAGGTGCGGTAAATGTATCTTGATTGTTTAGAGGCTGTAAAGAGCTTGACCAAGGAGCTGGTTAAGATCCCAAGTATTGTAAAAACAAGTGGTGAAAGCGATGTTGCAAAATGGATCTACAATTATTATCTGGGTCTTGAATATTTTAAACAACACCCTGAGCAGGTAGTGCTGCAGGAAACAATAAATGACGAGATCGAAAGACACAATGCCATTGCTATGGTAAGAGGCACGAAGGGCGATTCAAAAAGGACAATTGTACTTATGGGACACCTGGATACTGTTGGCGTAGACGACTATGGAGTTAACAGGGAGGCAGCTTTTGATCCTGATCGTCTGCCAGAGGTTTTAAAGACAATGAATGTGTCTGAGGCCGTTCTTAAGGACATCGAATCAGGGGAGTACATGTTTGGCAGGGGTGCTCTCGATATGAAGGGCGGAGTAGCAGGACACATTTTCCTGATCGACTACTTTTCAAAGCATCCTGAGGAATTGAACGGAAATCTTATTGCTATAGCGGAGTGCGATGAGGAGGACAACTCCCATGGGATCATATCAGCATTGAAGATCCTTCTTAAATGGAAGGAGGAGTATGGACTTGAGTATGTGGCTGCAATCAACGCTGACTACTCAACGCCTTATCATCCCCTTGACAACAACCAATACGTATACTTCGGAACTATCGGAAAGCTGCTTCCATCGTTCTATGTTACCGGTAAGGAGACCCACGTAGGAAACTCCTTCGGAGGATTCAACCCAAACAGCCTGATAGCTGAGCTAAACAGGAAGATCGACCTTAATCCAGAGCTTTGCGACGAGGCACAGGGCGAGGTCACAGTACCACCAACAAGCCTTAAGCAAACCGACACAAAGGTTGGCTATACAGTTCAGACTCCTTTGGCAGCCTATAGCTACTATAACTTCTTCACTCACAGCATGAGTCCCAAGGAAGTTATTGAGAAGATCAAGGGCAAGGCTGAGGAGGCGTTCGATGATCTGCTCGACTACATGGACAAGGCATACAGGGAATATTGCAGAATGGGCAACCATACCTATACTCCTCTTCCATACAGTAAGAGAGTATACACATGGGAGGAGTTCTATAACGAGCTTGTTACTATTCATGGGGATAAATTCAAGATATACATCCACAACTTTGCAGCAGACCTTAATAAGACAAATCCATCCATGGACCTAAGAGATTTCTCAGTTGCCGTTATCCAGGAATCATGGAAATGGTCAGTTGATAAGTCGCCTGTTGTAATAATATACTATTCATCCCTGTTCTCATCGAGAATTGAGATGACAGGCAAAACTGATATGGAAAAGGCACTTCTTGATGCTGTAAAGGACTCTATAGAAATAGTTCAGGAGCACTCAGAAAAGCCTATAGTAGTTAAAATGTTCTATCCATATATCTCAGACTCCAGCTTTATGGCACTGTCTGACGATCCTGACGAGCTTGTTGCACTTGAAAAGAACATGCCAAGCTGGGGAACAAAGTACAACCATCCAATAGAGGATATATTGAAGATCAACGTTCCTGTCGTAAATATTGGTACCTTTGGTAAGGATGGTCACTCCCTTACTGAAAGAGTCCATATCAAGTACACCTTCGAGAATGTACCTAATATGACTTATAATACGATAAGGACGATACTTGGGTAAAAATCAATTGACAATTGACAGTTGACGATTGACAATGAAAAAATTTATCCCTCTCCCCGTTCTCATCGATAACACATTTGTCGAGCCGAGCGAGGTGAGGGATCTTTTTTTTGGTTGAAATATTTAAATCCAATGATATAATCTTCCCAGGAGTGTGATTAAGAATGAGAAGATTTATGGGTCTCTTGTTGGCTATTTTACTGGTTCTCCAGCCAATTCAGCTAGAAGCTGCCAGCTTTAGGGACGTTGCAAGAAACGACTGGTATTATGAAAATATATCAAGGCTTGTCCAGCTTGGAGGCTTCAGCGGATACCCAGACGGTTCCTTTAAGCCCTCACAGACGATGACAAGAGCCGAATTCATCAAGGCTACTGTATCCCTGCTTGGCTATGAAGATTTAGCTCCCACAAGAAATCACTGGGCCAGCGGATACGTCGATAAAGCAGTAAAACTTAAGATACTTTGCTCAGACATGACAAGGAATCTTGATGATTACATAACCAGATACGATATGGCGAGGATATCCTCCCATGTACTGGCATATCAAAATCTATTACCCGACAATACCCTGCTGCAATACAGCAAGCAGATTAAGGACCTGAACAAAATACCTGCTACGTCAGGAGACGACCTCAAAACAGCAGTGCTTCATTCCTATGCTACTGGAATCATCACAGGCTACCCGGATGGAACCTTCAGCGGATCTAGGACACTTACAAGAGGCGAGGCTGCAACTGTTCTTATTCGCCTTGCTGATAAGGACATGAGAGTTGTGCCTGCAATCGTAGACTACTCTACCGTGTATGCACAGCAAGTGCTGGAGCTGGTTAATATTGAGAGATCAAAGGCTGGATTAAAGCCACTTGTTTTAGATGCCAAGTTGTCTTATGTAGCGACAGAAAAATCAAAGGACATGGCTGTTTCAAACTACTTCAGCCATACCTCCCCAAATTATGGCTCACCCTTTGATATGATGAAGGAATTTGGTATAAGCTACAGGACAGCAGGCGAAAACATCGCCATGGGCTTTAGAACAGCTGAGACTGTAATGGATGGCTGGATGAACTCCCCAGGGCACAAGGCAAATATTCTTAACGAGGACTTCGGAAGGATCGGGATTGGAGTATACTTTGGTGACAGCGTGTATTGGACTCAGATGTTTGTTGACTGATTCAGTGAATAGTTTACAGTGAATAGTGAATAGTTAAAAAGCGAAAAAATATCCTTCAATTATTCTTGTGAAGACATTTAGTCACTCCAAGATTAGCTGAAGGATATATTATTTACAACTATTCACTTTTACTTATTCACTGTTCACTAGCGACCATCGTCGCTACCTATGCGTCCTCCCCATCCCTTCCCGCTCGGAAAGTGTGGTTAAGTGTTCAACCTCCTCTAGCAGCTCGTATACTGGCTGCCCCTCATATAGCTTTGCTCCGCTGCTGAACTTGACCTTGACTCCGGTAGTCTGAAGCTCCTTCTCTATAAGCTTCTTAAGTCTTTCAGCAACTACGGGTCCCTTGTTGGCATGGATATCTGGCAGCAGGATCAAAAATGATCCGTTGCCATAACGACCAAGGATATCGACCGCTCTGACAGATGCCTTAAGGGAGTTAGCCATTAGCCTTTCCACAACCTCCATCATATCCCTACCGTTCTTTTGAAGCATATCGTCGTAGTCGGAAATCTTAAGCATCAACAGACTTAGGAAAGTCTGGTTTCTTTCAGCCCTAAGTACCTCATATTCCAACCTGTTGTAAAGAGCCTTCCTGTTGTAAAGCCCTGTCAATTGGTCGATAGGATTCAACTCCTCCAGCTTTTCCTTCAGCCTTCGGTTTTCTTCCCTTAGATCCTCTATTACCCTGAGTAAGCCATCATGAGAGTTATCCATCAATATTCCCCCTCCACAAACTATACTAAGCTTTTACCCATTATATCAATAAACTATCTGATAGGTAAACCAAAAAACTGAGGCGATGGTACTATATACTATGACCTCAGTTTACTTACTTACTCGTATATCCTAATTCCACCTTCAGGCAAGCTTTCGACCTTAGCCTGAAGCACCTGCTCAGCAAAGGATACCGGCACATAGGTTCTGTCATTATATATGACAGGTGCAGTTTCCAGCCTTATAAGCATCTTCGCAAAGCTATAGGTGTTGGTCCCTATGGTCACCATTGTCCAATGAGGCCCCTTAGTCAACTCAACAGTCCTTGCTTCGCCATTCCACTTAACATTGTACCCCAGGTATTCTGCCACTTGTCTTAGCGGGATCAAAACAAGACCATCCTCAAGCCTTTGAAGCTCTTCATTAAGAATAAGGCCTGTCGGCTCCTCAAGCTTTTCCCTTTCAGGAAGGATGATGATTTTCAATGGACTTGTCTGCATTGGGTAGCTTTCAAGGACGATATTATAGAATATCACAAGTTCTCTGTCCTTTATCATCTCTGCTGTTGCTTCCTTACCTTCAAAGTCAACAATAACTGTCTCTTCTCCAGGTCTTATGATCATCGATCCATCTGCACTTAACAATTCTTTATCGAAAAGCTCAACCATAACAGAGTTTGCTTCTTCTCCTCCGTCATGAAGAACAACGACATCCGGCCTCATCTGACCAGGATAGCTCATTGCCATAACTGAATTCTTATGATAGTAGATTGTAACCTCCATACCTTTTTCGATGGAAGCCGCATCAGCTGGACTCATGGTCTTATCGCTTAATAACAACATCTCATCGTTGATATATGCCCACAGGACATCTAGTCCTTCACCGGAGTCGTTTCTTACAAGGATCCTGAAGAAGTCATCCCCCTTCTCGATCTCCTCTACAACGCCTTCCATTTTGATATACTCAAAGGGTTGTTCCTCAATAGGTGCTGAAATAGGCATAGCCTCAAGCTCCTTTCCAAAAGCTGCCACTGGACTTAGTGTAAGCATAAGAGCACTTAAGCCTAGTGCAATGGTTCTAATAAACTTTTTCATTTCGTTTCCTCCTCCTTTGTTATATCGCCATTATATCAACCGGTGGAAGTCTATTGGTAACAGAAGGGTGACAAAGGAGTGAAAAAGCGATTAAAAAGAGCTGAATATACTCAGCTCCTGAAAATCAGATCAAATTCCCCAAAATATTGAATACACTCTTTTTCTTTTCGACCTTTTCAGCATAGCCTGCTGAAATAGGTTTATCTATTAAAACTCTTTCTGGATTCTCGTAAATGATCTTCCAATATTTTTCTTTTCCAACCTTATTCTCCAGAAGCTTTAGGATCCTCCTTGTATCAGGAGATCTTCTACCGACTGAGTGTGTGTCTGTAGCTGCGAAATGGATCATGTTGTGCTTTAGCAGAATGAGAGCTGTATCCATTGCAGGCTTTCCATACATGCCTTCGAGGCTTTGAAGATTAAGCTGAGCAAGAGCTCCTTTTTCAAGCATGGAATACAGAATATTAGGATTCTCAATTATCCGTACATTTCTCTCAGGATGTGATATTATCGGAAAGAATCCTTTGATCTGAAGCTCATATATGACACTATCTGTATACTTGGGAACGTCATTTGATGGAAGCTCTAATAGAACAAACCTGCTGTGGTTCAAGGTTAGTGCCTTCCCTGTCACCAAATCTTCAATCGTTGATGGTGAAATATAAATTTCATTTCCTGGAATAACCTCAAGGTCGATGCCTTCAGTCTGCAAAGAGGAGTTCAAATCCACGATCCTGGAAAGTAGCTCCAGCCTAGGGTACTGCTTAACACCATCAATATAATGAGGAGTAGCTATCACTCTCTCGTACCCATTTTCCACATACTTTTCCGCTATACGAATTGACATCTCCATATCAACTGAACCATCATCAACACCTGGAAGTATATGGGAGTGTAAGTCTATCATCTTTATTTCCTCTTTCTTGACTTCCTTTTCTTTGGCATCTCATCATCGCCATAGTACTGCTCATATTGATAATATGCATAGCTATAGTATTTGTTACCACTTGTTGGTATTCTGTTTAGTACTGTGCCCAGGATATTTGCGTTGACCTTTCTCAGCTGCTCAACAGCATGTACGGCAATATCTATCTCGGTCTCCCCTGCCTCCAAAACCAGTATCGTGCCATCAGCTACAGTGGATAAAATTGCACTGTCTGTAACGAGCCCTACTGGTGGGCTGTCGATTATTATCATGTCATAATTGTCTCTAACTGAATCCAAAAAGTTCTTCATTCGGTTGGAGCCTAATAGCTCTGCAGGATTAGGAGGTATGGGTCCGCTTGTTAGTATGTGGAGTTTCTTTTGTGTTGGGTGAAGATGTACCACATCCTCCAGTTTGTTCTCTCCAATCAAAATATTCGTAAGGCCTGATAGGTTATTGAAACCAAATATTTTATGGACTCTAGGCTTCCTCATATCACAATCTACTGATAGTATCTTTTTCCCTGATTCTGCTACAATATATGCCAAGTTCGAGCTGACTGTGGATTTACCCTCTCTTTGTCTTGGAGATGTGAAAACTATAACTTTTTTTGTCTTATCAATGTCTGCGAATTGGATGTTTGTCCTAAGAGTTCTGAATGCTTCAGATACTACAGATTTGGGATTATCCATGGTAAATAGTTTAATTTGTCTGCTTTCCTTTTTCATAGTTAATCCTCCACGTTGGGAATGGACCCAATTACAGTAAGACCAAGGTATTTCTCAATATCCTCAGGAGTCTTAATGGTATTATCAAGCAACTCTATCAGGAATGATAAAAACACGCCAAGCATCAACCCGAGAATAGCAGAAATAGCCAAATTCAGCATTGGTCTTGGGCTTACTGGATATTCCGATGGCTCGGCTTCATCAATAACCTGGACGTTTTCTACCTTCATTATCTCTTGAACAGTATCCATAAATACCGCAGCAGTTTCATTTGCAATTTCAGCTGCAAGCAAAGGATCTGTATCTGTAACAGTTATTCCTATTATCTCTGTATCTTTTACAAGGCTAACGTTGACTTTGCTTCTAAATGTATTATAACTAAGAGAAAGGCCCAGGTTAGATATTACCTTCTCAGATACAACTCTTGTTTTAATAAGCTCCCCGTATGTTGAAACTAATTTTTGGTTCAATAGCAACTCATTGTATTCAATTTTATTCTCGTTGATATAATCCCTTGGCTTCCCGACCATAAGAGTCGTGAATGCACTATACTCTTTATCCAATATGAAAAACGTAACCGCTGAGCTAATTGCTACAGCCAACACCCATAGAAGCACTATGAGCTTAATGTGCTTTTTCAGGATAAAGAATATCTCCCGTAAGCTGATTTCTTCCAAATAATTCTCCTCCTTAATCAAGCCTGTTTACCCTTAAATTCCTCATAGGGTACATAGCCCTCAACAAGCTTTTTCAGCTCTTGCTTTAAGGGCATACTATCTTCCATATCTAGGAATGCCCTAAGTCCTTCAATATCCTCAAGCAAATCGTTGAGTAAGTAACTCTCTGGCTCTTCTATAAAAATCTTTTCATGCTTAGTTTTCCCTAATCCCGGATTTTTGACCAATAGCTCCTCAAAAAGCTTTTCACCTGGTCTAAGTCCTACGATCTTAATTTGTATATCTACATCCGGCTCAAAACCTGATAGCTTGATCAAGTCTCTCGCAAGATCTATGATCTTCACAGGTTCGCCCATATCCAGGACGAATATTTCTCCACCCATTGCCATTGATCCAGCTTGCAATACAAGCTGACATGCCGCTGGTATTGTCATGAAATATCTTATCACTCTATCATCCGTTACAGTAACTGGTCCACCCTCTTCGATCTGCTTCTTAAATAAGGGGATCACACTTCCGTTACTGCCTAAAACATTTCCA
>CAZHLQ010000312.1:0-1756 GCA_964533235.1 uncultured Gudongella sp.
CATCCCCCAGGAGTCCTACCCGGCCGACGTGCTCTCCATCGAGATCTACCGGGAAGGGGCCGTCCGGGGCATCGGCCTCGGCGCCCTGGCCTTCGAGAATGTGGACGAGAAGACGGGAGAGCGCACTTTCCCGAAGCTGGAACTCTACCGCCTGGCGATCAACCGCAGGACCTACACCAACAGCCACATGGAGTACGTGGCTGAGACCATAATCAACGTATACAACCGCCGGGATTCCATCCGGTACGGGCTGGAGATCACCTACGAACCCCCGGTGAAGGGGCTGAAGCACTTCCTCGCCCATCTCAGGCCGAAGAACCTGTAACCCGTCCCTATCCGCATGGAAAAGCCGGCCCGAAAACCGGGCGGCTTTTCTGTTCGGATGCGGTGTATCTCTTCCATGACACTTGAAGTTTTCTTTTTTTGTGTGACAATACAGCAGTTGTTCCTTATTTCTAACTAGGAGAACTTTATGAATATTGCAATTGATCTCATCATCGTCGTCACTGCCGGACTGATCGGCGGAATAGCCGCGAAAAAACTCAACCAGCCGCTCATCTTCGGCTACATCATAGCCGGCATCATTATCGGACCCTACACCGGCGGCATCACCATCTCCGATGTGGACCAGATCGCCGGGCTCGCCGAAATAGGGGCGGCACTGCTCCTGTTCTCTCTCGGCCTGGAATTCTCCATGAAAAGCATCGCCTCCATCAAAGGCGTGACCATCGGAGGAGGGGCGATCCAGGTATTCATCACCCTGTTCGTCGGTTATGCCCTCGCCCGGACCATCGCAGCCTGGGGGCCCGTCCCGTCCATGTGGTACACGGTTGCCATCGTCTCGTCGAGCACGTCGGTCATTATGAAGACCATGTCCTCAAGAGGACAGCTCGGCACCCTGTCGAGCCGCGTCATGCTCGGCATGTCCATCGTGCAGGACATCATCGTCCTTCCCCTGATGGTCCTTCTGCTCGGATTCTTCGGCACGGAACTGTCGGTCCTGGGCGTTGCCGCTCCTGTCCTGAAGGTGATCGGATTCGTGGCGGTAATGGTGTACGCGGGTTCCCGGGTTATCCCCCTGGTGCTGAAATACGTGGCGGGATGGGAGTCCCAGGAACTCTTCATCCTGACCGTGACGGCCCCAGGACTGGGCATCGGCTACCTGACCTACGCCTTCGGCCTCTCTTTCGCCTTCGGGGCCTTCATGGCCGGGCTCGTGCTCAGCGAATCGGATTACGGCAGGAGGACCCTGAGCGACATTTCCTCCCTGCGGGACGTGTTCTCTCTCCTCTTCTTCGTCTCCATCGGCATGCTCCTCGATCCGGGGGTCCTGCGGTCCCATCTCCTGACCACGCTGCTGCTCATGGTGGCCACAACCCTCTCGCGGGGAGCGATCCTCTCGGCGATGACCTATATCTTCGGCTACCGGAACGTCATCCCGCTGGCGGCATTCCTCACCATGACCCCCATATCCGAAATCGCCTTCATCGTGCTCCAGACGGCCATGACCGCCGGAGCCATGGGGAGGACCGAATACTCCATCGCCCTGAACGCGGTAGTGCTCTCCATGATCTTCGGCCCCATCGTTTCGGGACTGGTGGCGCCCATATACGGAATAATCAAGAAAAAGGGGATCGTGTCCAATGTCCGGAGCATCAACCTTCCCCAAAGCGCCCTGAAAGACCATGTGGTCCTTGCGGGAGGAAGAAGCCTTGCCAGGCACCTTGGCGTCATGCTGGCCCGGTTCGGCATACCC
>CAZHLQ010000313.1:0-3482 GCA_964533235.1 uncultured Gudongella sp.
AAAGAAACAGCAGATTTTATACTTGAGCTTATAAATAATCTTTCTAATATGGAAGAGGAGTTGGCAGCGCATGGACTTCTTTAAGTATAAACTAAAAGACGAAGAATTAAGGCTAATCTACAAAGAGGTAGCTCTTTTTAATCAGGATTATTCACTAAATGCCCCAGGGTGTTTGAAGGATGAAATTTTTGAGTTGCTTGAAAAAGTAGGTACTCTTATCTTTTATCCTATCAAAGAAGAATCTCTTTGGGGTATTTATGTTTGTAAAAATGAAAAGCATTACTTTGTTTTAAATAGCTTAATCGAGCTTGAAAAACAGGTTTTTGCAGCTGCGCATGAGCTTGCGCATTCCCTGGATATTGCAAAAGTTAGATTTGAATTTATAACTCCTGATTTGATGACTGAATATACAAATCACGGGAATTTCGGAGATGCTCTTGCTAGAACGGATTTAATTGCAAACCGATTTGCAGCAGAAATTTTGGTCAGCAGCAAGAAACTCATCGAAAAATTTGAAGAAATACCTAACTACTATCCCCTGGAGGTTAAGGCAGTTCTGCTTTCAGATGTTTTTTTAGTACCATACAAAACAATCGTTAAGCGCTTTATAGAAACCAATATTGTTAAAGAGCAATCTGAAATAAGTCGTTTGCTTACAATCGGTGAGCAAGAAGTCAAGCTTATTGCTGAGAGATATGAATGTTGCAAAAGGAATTCATTAATAACTAATGAAACCAGACTTGGTGGATATGCGAATAAGGCGTTGACACTTTTTGAAAATGAACTGAGCACCTTTCAAGATCTTACAGAGAAGCTTAAGCTTATAGGTAAAACACCTGATGACTTTGGTATAGTGGATACAGAATTTGATATTTATGATTTTCTGAGTCGAGCATCTATTCAAACCGCTGCAGAGGACGACGAAGGTTATGAGTAGAAAAAACGCATTGCTAGACACTGATATTGTTATGAAGATTGGTGGATTCACAGAAGAAATACTTCTAAGCAAAATACTGTTGAGTTATCAAAGCAACCTATTTATTCATGAATACTTGATAAAGGAAGAATTGGTGATAAATAAACAGGCAATAGATCAACTTAATAATATGATCTCATCAGGTGAAGTGACGATACTGGAAGAATGTGATTTAAATGATAAAGAATTATTTGAATATGAATCTGCTCTCAAAATACTAGCATCTGAAATGGATGTAGATCTTCGCAAGAGGAGATGCAAGAATGCTGGTGAAGTTAAATCTATGGCTATGGCTTTTGCGAAGGATTTTGAATATTTTATTTCAGATGACAGAGCTGCTAGAGTTGCCGCAAAAAAACATTTACAAAAATTAGATGGAACGTATTTAACAACTATAAGGATGCAAGACATAATTAAACACATTAAGATAAATCAAGAAACACTCCACATCAGTAGGAAAACAGCTCGAAAACTTTACTTGTATGGAGTAAATCCAAAAATGGCTCTAAATGCAGCAGAAAAAGAGAAAGCTGAATATATAAGGTCATACTTAAAAAAAGATTTTGATCAAACTCTCTGGCCTGTTGATAAGTAGTATGTTATTCCAGAATAGTGAAGCAAAGAGTCTAAGATTTTGCTAACAACTACCTACTACCTACTAACTACTATTTTTCATTGTTCATTGTCTTTTCAATTGTATTGACATTCCTCCCTCCAATGCGCTATAATACTTGTTAATCGCAAAATAAATGATATTGACGGGAAGAGTAGAGGACCAATACCTTTACAAGAGAGTCCGGAATGGTGAGATCCGGGCAATGGCGATCCTTGAACATGGCCCCTGAATCTTCTGGCTGAAATGTAGGCTGGAACGGTGACATCCGTTATTATGTAAGGTTAAAAACCTGCTGAGATCCGTGCCGCGAGGCATGAGATAATTAGAGTGGTACCGCGAAGTCGCCTTCGTCTCTATGAGACCGGAGGCTTTTTTATTTTCTAAAAAGAGAGGATGATAGCTTTGAAAAACTTCTATTTAACTACCCCGATCTATTACCCAAGCGACAACCTGCACATAGGTCACACCTACACAACAGTTGCCGCAGACACCATCAAGCGCTACAAGAAACTCCAGGGTTATGACGTATTCTTTACTACAGGCTCAGACGAGCACGGACAAAAAATTCAGGAAAAGGCGGCTCAAGCGGGAATGAGCCCACAAGCCTACGTAGACAAAATAGTAGCTGACATAAAGGTGCTTTGGAACATGCTTGAGATAGACTACGATTCCTTCATAAGAAGCACAGACCCTCTCCATGAGAAGGCAATAGCTGACATATTCAAAAAGCTGTACGACAAGGGCGAGATATATAAGGATCAATACGAGGGAGCATACTGCACCCCCTGCGAATCCTTCTGGTCCGATTCCCAGTTGGTCGACGGACACAAATGCCCGGACTGCGGCAGGGAGACACATTTAGCCAAGGAGGAAGCATACTTCTTCAGGCTTTCCAAATACAGAGACAAGCTCTTAAAGCTTTACGAGGAAAATCCGGAATTTATCCAGCCTGAGAGCAGAAAAAACGAGATGATCAACAACTTCCTTAAGGACGGCTTGGATGACCTAAGCGTTTCAAGAAGCAGCTTTGACTGGGGAGTAAAGGTTCCTTTCGATGAAAAGCACGTAGTTTACGTATGGATAGACGCACTTTCCTGCTACCTTACATCACTTGGGTACGGAACAGACGACGAGACCAACTTCAACAAATTCTGGCCAGCAGACGTACACCTTGTTGGCAAAGAGATAGTAAGGTTCCACACGATAATCTGGCCTGCAATATTGATGGCACTTGACCTTCCTCTTCCTAAGAAGGTATTCGGTCACGGCTGGATCCTTTTCGAGGATGATAAAATGTCAAAATCAAAGGGCAACGTTATTTATCCTGAGCCGATAATAGAGCTTTACGGTATAGATGCCTTCAAATACTTCCTGATGAGAGAATTCTCCTTTGGGCAGGACGGCTCCTTCTCAAGAGAGAAGTTCCTTCAAAGGCTAAACTCTGACCTGGCAAACGACCTGGGCAACCTTGTATCGAGGACAGTATCGATGGTCGAGAAGTACAATGGAGGGATCCTACCTTCACCAAAGGCAATCGAGGATCTGGACCAAACACTAATAACCCAAGCAACGGAAACAGCCAGCAAGGTCGAGGAATTGATGGATAAGCTCAATTTCTCCAATGCACTTGAAGAGATATGGAAGCTTATAAGAAGGACCAATAAATATGTAGACGAGACTATGCCCTGGATCCTTGCAAAGGACGGCAACACTGAAAGACTTGACACTGTCCTTTACAATCTGTCCGAGAGCCTTAGGATAGTATCTATCCTTATCCAGCCATTTATGGTCAGGACCTCAGATGAGATAAGAAAGCAGCTTGGAGTCGAGGGAGCCGTCAACTGGGAGGATGCAAAGACCTGGGGACTTCTTAAGGAGGGCACAAATCTA
>CAZHLQ010000314.1:0-1931 GCA_964533235.1 uncultured Gudongella sp.
GTATACTATTATATCAGGAATTTTAATAGAGAATTCGAAAACTGCAAAAAAACATGCAATACGATTTGGGACTATAGCATTTTTTAAAATAGATGATGCTGTTGAAATTTATATTTTGTGGGTATCATTAATATGTTGGCGTGTCTCTGGAGTCCAATACTATGCCATTTATAAACTCAGAGGGTATTGTAATATGGTTTGTATAGGGATATAATTGACTCAGATACACAATATAAAAGAACCAGATTAGGGGGGTAAAATAATGAAAAGAGTACTGGCGATTGCTATGGCAATCATGTTGGTGGTTATGAGTTTGGCAGGTTGCAGCCAGCCAGCTGCAGATACTGGTGCAGAGATCGCATTGATCACCGACAAGGGTAACATCGACGACAAGTCATTCAACCAAGGTGCTTGGGAAGGCGTTGTTGCATTTGCAGAAGCTGAGGGCATCTCACACACCTATATCAAACCTGAGGAAGCATCAGATGCTGGTTACCTGGCAGCTATTGACCTGGCAGTTACAGGCGGTGCAAAGGTAGTAGTTACTCCTGGATTCCTCTTCGAGGTTCCAATTTATGAAGCACAAACAAAATACCCTGAAGTTAAGTTCGTACTTCTTGACGGAGCACCTCATACAGCTGACTACGCAACCTTTGAAACAAAGGAAAACGTAGCAAGTATAATGTATGCTGAGGAGCAATCAGGCTATCTGGCAGGCTATGCAGCTGTTATGGATGGAATGACGAATCTTGGATTTATGGGTGGTATGGCAGTTCCTGCAGTTCAAGCATTTGGTTATGGATTCCTGCAAGGTGCTGAGGATGCAGCTGCTGAAATGGGATTAGGTAATGGAGCAATCAAAGCTACTTACCACTACACAGGAAACTTTGAAGAAAATGATACTAACAAAGCAACAGCTAGAACTATGTATCAGGAAGGCGTAGAAGTAATATTTGCAGCAGGCGGAGCAGTCGGAAAGAGCGTTATGTCAGCAGCAGCTGAGGCTGGCGCTAAGGTTATAGGCGTTGACGTTGACCAAAGATATGACAGTGAGACTGTTATAACATCTGCAACAAAGGGTTTGGCACCTTCAGTAATCAGCGTTTTGGAATCAATTTACAAAACAGACAGCTGGGCAGATTTCGGCGGTAAGACAACCTACTTCAATGCTTCAAATAACGGCGTTGGACTACCAACTGTAGTTATTGGCGATGAAGGAGCGGATGCATTCGACAGATTCTCAACATTTGATGGTGCAGCTTACGAATCATTGTTTGGAAAGCTTGCAGCAGGAGAAGTTGAAGTAACCCGTACAATAGACGTAGCTGATGCTACAGGATATGCTACAGCAGCTGAGCTTACTTCAGGACTTGGTCTTGCAAAGGTAGCTGTAACAACAAGATAATTTAATAGTAGAATCATCCATATTGGGCAAAGCCTTATGGAAGCAATATATCGGGGGGAGGCGAAAGTTTCCCCCTTTTTATATATCAATTACTTATAAAGTATCGTATATGGTTTACAAGACCACAGTTTTTGGGTATTATAATTTATATTTATATGTCTTTTACCGCTTTTCGGCGGAGTCAGCCAACAAAAATATATTTGATAAGAAGAGGTCAACGTGGAAAATTATATTATTGAAATGAAAAATATAACAAAAGAATTCCCCGGTATTATCGCGAACGACAATATAACCCTCAACTTGAAAAGAGGTGAGGTTCACGCACTGCTTGGCGAGAATGGTGCAGGTAAATCTACACTGATGAGTGTCCTCTTTGGACTGTATCAGGCAGAAAAAGGCGAAATTCTGAAAGATGGGAAGGTCGTTAAGATCAATAACCCAAACGATGCCAATGCATTGGGAATTGGAATGGTTCATCAGCACTTTAAGCTGGTGGAGATTTTTACTGTGCTTGAGAATATCATTC
>CAZHLQ010000315.1:0-2213 GCA_964533235.1 uncultured Gudongella sp.
AGCGAATGGAGTTGGACTTGTAGCAGCGTGTGATCTAGCGATTGCTGCGGATAATTCAAAGTTTGGAGCTACTGCTATAAACGTTGGACTTTTTTGTATGGGTCCAGCAGTCGCACTATACAAAAGCCTTGGCAGGAAAAAGACTCTCGAGCTTATTATGACAGGTGATCTGATAGGAGCTGATGAGGCGCTTAGAATTGGATTGATAAACAAAGTAGTTCCTGAAGATAAGCTTGAAGAAGAGACTATGAAATATGCATCCAAGCTAGCTGCTAAAAGCCCAAGAGCTATGCAGCTGGGTAAGAGATCGTTCTACGACATGGAGGATCTTAAATTCGAGGATGCTCTTGAAATGACGAATTATCATTTTGCATTTTTATGTACTACAGATGAGGCTAGAGAGGGAGTAAGTGCTTTTCTTGAAAAAAGAGAACCTATATGGGCTAAATAGATATTTTTGTTCCTAAATTCTTAATCTACTGGTGGAGATAGCATATTACGCATATTTGACATCGAACATAATGTTGACTATACTGATACGAGACTTAGATTTGAATCGATTGGAGATACACTTATGTTGGGAATAGCTAAAAGCCTTATTGATATACTGACCGTTGAGCTGACTGTGTTTTTAACAGCTGCCATACCTTTGATCGAGGTCAGAGGTGCCATACCATTGGGAGTTTCCCTTGGGATGACCCCGCTGCACGCAGCCATTGTAAGCCTGGCAGGGAGCATGCTGCCGGTACCGTTTATATTACTTACTATAAGACCAATATTCAACTATCTGAGAAAGACTAAGACTTTCAAGAAATTGGTTTCTCATCTTACGGACAAATCGATAAACAACAACGGTCACAGGATACAGAAATATGGAGCCTGGGGACTTTTGATCTTCGTTGCTATACCACTGCCTGGAACCGGAGTTTGGAGTGGGAGCCTCGCTGCAGCCTTACTTGATATGAGGCTGAAGTGGGCATTTCCATCGATCCTGGTGGGTAATATCATAGCTACAATAATAATTACGAGCTTAAGCCATGGAGTAATTAATATTTTAATGTAGGACTGCCTAACCAGGCAGTTCTTTTTTTACAACAATTTCGGGGATTGGTTCAAAATTGCCATGGCAAGGTGTTGATACTGCAAAAGCGGGGTAATATAAGAGCAATAGGCATAGTACAGCATGGGATATAATACATACTAAATATTTTAATGTGACATACTATATAATTCTGTGCTATAATGTTTGATATTGACTACCGCAGGCAGATCGATGGTTGAAAAACATTTAGGGGGTAATGACATGGGGAATAAGTATGTTTACAGCTTTAAAGAAGGCTCCAAGGAGATGAAGTCCCTCCTGGGAGGTAAGGGTTCTAACCTTGCAGAAATGACTAATATTGGACTTCCGGTGCCTCCAGGGTTCACAATAACAACAGAGGCTTGCAACAGATTTTATGACGAGGGTCAAAAGCTGTGGTCTGAATTATTGGATGAGATATACATGCATCTGGCAGAGGTTGAAAAAACTCTCGGCAAGAGGTTCTCCGACCAGTCCAATCCACTGCTTGTATCAGTAAGATCCGGAGCAGTCTTCTCTATGCCCGGTATGATGGACACAATACTTAATCTGGGACTTAATGACGATGCAGTAAAGGGGCTTATATCTTCAACAGGAAACGAAAGATTTGCTTATGACAGCTACAGAAGATTCATTCAGATGTTCTCCGATATAGCTATGGGTATACCCAAGAGAAAATTTGATGAAGTTATGGAGAAAATGAAGGAAGATAAAGGTGTCCATCTTGATACTGAGCTGGATACTGAGGACCTTAAAGAGCTGGTAAGACGTTTCAAGGGCGTATACTTTGAGGACATGGGGGCGGAATTTCCACAGGATCCAATAAAGCAGCTGCAGCTGGCTATTGAGGCGGTATTTTCATCATGGAACAATCCAAGAGCTGTAATATACAGAAGGCTTCATGATATACCTGGGAATCTGGGAACAGCAGTTAACGTCCAATCAATGGTTTACGGCAACATGGGCGATACTTCAGGAACAGGAGTTGCATTCACCAGGAATCCTGCAAACGGAGAAAACAGGATATATGGGGAGTTCCTTATGAACGCTCAGGGAGAGGATGTTGTAGCTGGAATTAGGACTCCAAAATCCATATCTGAGCTTGAAGAGGTAATGCCTGAGGTGTTTGAAG
>CAZHLQ010000316.1:0-1722 GCA_964533235.1 uncultured Gudongella sp.
GAGATGTCCTGACCAGACGGCTTGATGGCGACGCGGCTTTTAGGGACAATAGAAGGGCGGCTTGAAGGAGATAGCAGCAACCCACCCTATCAGCCACAGGAAAATCTGCAACGCTGGAAAGACTCAATGAAAAGGAGCTTATTCACTATGAAAGAACTACATTACATCGCATACGGAAGCAACCTCAATATCAGCCAGATGGAACTTAGGTGTCCCAACGCAGAGATAGTCGGCACAGCTCTTGTTGAAAATTACAGACTGCTTTTTAAAGGCAGCAAGACAGGCTCATACCTGACAATAGAACCGAAACAAGGCTCTTGCGTACCGGTGGCAGTCTGGTCAATATCCGCCGATGATGAAGCGCGGCTTGACCTTTACGAAGGATACCCGGATTTCTACTATAAGTCAGAGTTCAAGCTCAACGTTACTAATATCAGAACCCATCTGGTGGAAGGCATGGATGCCTTCGCGTATATCATGAATGAAAATAGGAATATCGGTATCCCATCAAGGAGCTATTTGCAAACTTGCGTGGAAGGCTACCGTAATTTTGGTTTTGACATCACGTACCTTACAAACGCATACCTTTACAGTAAAGAGGCGGCAATATGCGCAACAGAATAGACAAGACTGCGGTATGCCCCGTCTGCGGCAAAACATATACCGCTGAACCAGCGCTCTCGCGCAAAGATAACGCCACGTTGATATGCCCCGACTGCGGGATACTGGAAGCGCTCTCCACGCTCGGAATCTCCACAGAGGAGCAGAAACGGATACTCGAAACTATCCATGGCTGCATGAGAAATTCTGCCGACAAACTCGACAAATAGTTTCACATTTTATCAAAGAAATGACTTGCTATATCTTCCCTTCAGAGTGATATATACACTACCGCGAAAGAGGAACACAGCGGGAAAACAGATAGCGGAGGGCAAGACAATGACAATCACGGAATTCAGACAGAGCTTCTACCTTACAGACTTCAACACAACGATTTCAAAAGGTGATTTTGAACTCTACTTCTACCGCACCAAGGACACAGTCGACTTTACTTTCGACGGCTGGGACGGCAAAAGTTACAACGGAGAGAGCCGCCGGGCACGTGTCTGGATGTGCAACTGCGAAAGCTTCAAGACAGGCAGGTTCGTCAAGGTCGGAAAAGGCTTCCACCTGCTTCTGGACGATGAGCTGGTCGAGGAAAAAGCGACGGGCAAGAAACACCAGACGACCTACTGGGTCTTCAACGTAGCAAGAGCATAGAATCGCGGAAAGCAGATAACGGAGGGCATACACAACCATGTGGAAAAAAGGAAATCTAAAGGTATACGGCGATATTTTTTACTACCAGATTAAAGTCTATGAGGGTCGCAGCCTGTTTGGCATCGACGGCGGCAAAGTATCAAAACTGACTTTCAAGCGGAACGGCGCGACGGTTGCTCACTATGACAGAGGTTGGGATATTAAGCCGGTTGACCCAGACGCGCAGCTTGCAGTTGAGCTTCTCCTTCACAACGAAAACTGGTAAACATACAACAAAGTAAATACTGGGAACGGCCCTGACGAGGGGCTGTATCTCTTACAGATAAATTTGAAGACACCGTGAAGGGTGTCTCTTTTTATGCTTTGCGAAAGGCGGTGACTGTACATCAGAAGGCTTAAGAGATATGTGCCGACGCGATTCAAAGCGGCGGATTCAGTATATGATAAGGCGCTGGCGGACTA
>CAZHLQ010000317.1:0-7236 GCA_964533235.1 uncultured Gudongella sp.
AATGTGGATGGCGAGGTCACTAATATGATCTCCTATTCATCAACAGTTGAGGAGCTTCTTGAAGAAGAAGGTATCAAGCTCAGGAGGGGCGCAGTCGTAGAGCCCGGTCTGGATGCTTTGATCAAGGAAAAAACTGAAATCACAATCATAAATCCGAAGGATTACACAATCATCATCGGGGATGAAACAATCAAGTTCACATCCCTGAGCTCAAAGGTCTCGGACGTCCTTGCCGACGCCAAGATCACTGTTGGGCTAAAGGACTTCACGAAGCCTTCATTGGACTCTACCGTAAATAACGGAGCTGTAATCGAGCTGTATAGAGTCGAGGAGGTCACTAGAGAAGAGGAGTCCGTTATACCCTTTGAAAAGGAGATCATTTCCAATGAACGTTTGGACAGAGGAGTGGTCAACATACTTCAGGAGGGAAAGGATGGCTTGAGAAGATCACATATCAATGATGTTTACATCAATGGCGTCTTCACATCATCCGTCATTATAAGCGATACGATAATCCAAGAACCCGTCTCTCAGGTAATTGAGAGGGGAGTCAACAACGTCGTATTGACATCTCGTGGAGAGACCCGCTTTAAGGACACGATCGTCCTGGAAGCGACGGCTTACGACCTTTCCTACGCAAGTACCGGAAAGAGGCCTGGAGATAGATATTACGGCATAACTGCCTCTGGAACGAGGGCAAGACCTGGAACTGTTGCCGTCGACCCAAGAGTTATACCGCTGGGGACTAAGCTTTATGTCGAGTCACTGGATGGAACAATGGATTATGGATTTGCTATAGCAGAAGATGTTGGAGGAGCCATAAAAGGCGAAAGAATAGACCTGTTTTTCAGTTCGGCATTAGATTGCAAGAATTTTGGCCGAAGAGATGTAAAAGTATATATATTAGACTAGAAAAGGTGCCGCAGCTGCGGCACCTTTATTCTATCTTCAATTCATAAACCAGAGTCGTTATACCCGGTACGCTGATGCCGTGGGGATGCTTGAACTCCCCGTTGCTTTTAACAATACCGTCCGCATTGAACAAGCAACGGATATCGATTTCGTCTATGGTCCTTTTTCTATGGATCTCTACATGTCTCTTTATAACAGCATTTGGCAGAAGACATTCTCCTGTATTGGCATTGTGGATCACGAGGATACAGCCACCGTTTCTTTTTATAGTGTAGGTGAGCATGTGACAGCTTCCTGTGTTTTCAAGGAAGTGGAGTTTCTCTCTTATCTCTTCTCCGTCGTCCAGCCTGAATTCCGGCATGATTTTCCTGAAGTGGATAAGGTCCTTTATATAATTGAAGAAATCAAGGTTCTTATACTTTAGTTTCCAGTCTATGGCATTGACTGACAATGGAGAGTTATAGGTGTTGTCCCTTCCATCCTTTGTCCTCAGGAATTCATTGCCGGCATGGATAAAGGGTATGCCCTGTGAAAGAAATAGTATGGCATGGATCAGCTTATTGTACTTTATATATTCCTCATGGGTCTTCCCTGGCAATGACTTTAACAGCTTGTCCTGAAGTATTAGATTGTCGTGGGAATTCACGTAGTTTATCGTCTCACGTGCCTTTGATGCAAAGCCTATCCTTCCCTCGTCGTAGAATATGGAGCCGGCGATCCCTGTTTCCACTGCACGCCTCTCATCCAGGTTGCCTTGTGCAAAGCCCTGTTTTCTGCCGTCGTTGTCGCCCTTAATTGCATTTCTGAAGCTGTCGTTGAAAATTGCAAAGCCCATTCTGCTCTGGGTACCTCTTGAGGTAGTTTTGTTTGAAGGAAGTGTTGTTATGCCTCCTGTCCATGGCTCTCCATAGATCAGGATGTCCGGTCTTATCCTTCTCAGCCTTTCAACGGCAAGCTCTATGGTGTCGATATCGATCAGTGCCATCAGATCGAATCTGAAGCCGTCTATCTTAAATTCCTCCACCCAATATTCCAGACTTTTTATTATGAATTCCCTAACCATAGGCTTTTCTGAAGCTATCTCGTTTCCACATCCTGCACCGTCTGAAAAGGTTCCATCCGGTCGCATCCTGTGCCATTGGCCAG
This sequence comes from uncultured Gudongella sp., assembly GCA_964533235.1. GTDB lineage: Bacteria > Bacillota > Clostridia > Tissierellales > Tissierellaceae > Gudongella. The sequence goes on from CAZHLQ010000317.1 coordinate 2,059, forward strand.
GAGCCAGGATATGGAAGTTGGAGTCCTTTGCTCTGTAGGTATGGTTGTATACCACATCAAGAACGACTCTTAGCCCAGCTCTATGGAGTGCCATTATAAGCTCCTTCAATTCACGTATCCTTGTATTTGGATCATATGGATCAGTTGAATACGAGCCCTCCACTGCATTGTAATGCTCAGGATCGTAGCCCCAGTTATAGTTATCGTCCCTAAGCCTTAGCTGAGGCTCCTCCCTTACTGTAAGGAAGTCATTCAGCGGCATAAGGTGGACATGGGTAACTCCAAGCTCTACCAGGTGGTCGATACCAATGGAATGACCTTCTAAGGCTTTGCCTGTCTCGGAAAACGCCTTAAAGGTCCCCGAAAAATCTGTACGAAAGCTTTTGTCCCCTGAAAAATCCTTGACATGCACCTCATATAAAATGCTGTCGACAGGCCTTAGTGGCTGAGGAAGCTGATGCTCTTTCCAGCCGTCAGGGTCGGTTTCTGAAAGATCTATTATGGCGGATCTCATGGAGTTACTTGAAACAGCTATGCTGTAGGGATCTGTTACCTCCAGCCTACCCTCCACCAGATAGGTATAGAAACGACCCTTCAGGTCGCCCTCTATGGTGGTAAGAAATGAGCCGTCGTGGTCTCTTATCATAGGGTATTCCGTTCTTCGCAACGAGGAATGATCCTCATACAGCCTGAGCCTGACGTCATTCCTTGAGGGAGAGAACACTCTGAAGGTGGTTTTATCCTTAGAATAGCTTGCTCCATATGATATTCCTGACGCATTAAAGTTTTTGCCATCCATATTCTCCACCTCCTACGAAAGCTCCTGCCACATTTTTTTTGCATAGATCCCAACAACTATGTCAGACGAAAAGTCAGCTAAAAGTGCGATGCTGTTAAGCATCCTTTTGCTCCAGACATCTCTATCGAGGTACTGACTTGACACCTCTTCCATAGCTCTTGAATATTCCACATAGTCCCTTAGGACAAGGCTGTGGTCGTTGTATTTTATAAGCCCTTCGTTTAGAGCTCTAAATAAATTCCCGTCGACCAGGCTCTCCTTACCTAGAAGCACCTCGCAGGCTCTCTTCAGCTCCTTGTTCCTGTAGTATTGCTCCTGAGGCTTGGAATCCTTAGTATCGTAGTGAAGCTTTGCCTCCTCCTTTGTGGATCCGAAGAGTCTTATGCTGTCACTGCCTGAATAGCTTTGGATCAGGCTGTTGGTATCATCTCTGCTTCCAAGTGCAACTGCCCCGTTTACCATTGAGGTCAGTCCTCCAAGGTGAAGTCCACCCTTTGAGGGAACTGTTAGGGATTGGATCAGCTCAATAGCCGGGATCAGTATTTCTCCTCTTCTCAGCGAAAGGTCCTCCACGAATATCAGCCGAAGCTTATTCTTTATTGTTATATCCTTATTTATTTTATCAGCCAGCCTATTTATAAGCTTTATAAGGAGCTTAGAAGGCTGGTCGTGACTTGCAGCTCTCCCTCCTATGAATACAACACGGGGAACCACGTCAAGATTCGGCTCGTCCTTAAGTCTCAGGTATTGGTCTATCACCCAAATAACCTGGAGCAGCTGCCTGTTGTCGTCATTTATGTCTCTGATGTGTCCATCAAACATTGCATATGGATCAATTAGTATTCCTTTCGTTTCGAAGACCGAGTTTGCGAGCCTTTCTTTATTCTGAAGCTTTATTGCCTCAAGTGATTCCAGGAAGGCTTTGTCATCCTTTAACCCAAGGATCCTTTTGAATTCCCAGGGGTCGGATATGAATCCATCACCAATAGACTCCATCAATAGGTTTTTCAAGCCGGGATTTGCCGACAGCATCCACCTCCTATGGGATATGGCAAGAGGATGTCCAAGTGGCGGTCCCTGGTAGGCACCTGCCTTTGCAATATTTATGAGCCTTACCTCGTTCTCCCAAAGTATGCCTGAGACTCTTCGCCCTTCTTCACCCGAATTTTGAAGCTTGTCGATATAGCGGTGATGTATTTCCTCAAGTATCAGCCACAGCCTTGGAAGAAGCTCACGTGTCATGGCGCCTTCCAGCTTGTTCATGGCTTCCTCTATAGATGCAATAGGTGCGTAATAAAATGCCCTGCTTGTTATATCCCAGGCTTCATCCCAGGAAAGGTTGACGTCGTCAAGCAGTATCCTTAACAGCTCCGGGATAGCCAGGAGCAAATGGCTGTCCATCATAAGGAAAAGGTAGTGCTCGTCAAGAAGATCTATGGAATGACCCTTTCCAATATGCTCACGTACTATGTCCTGCATTGCTCCGCTTACAAGTAGATACTCCTGCTTGAATCTTTGTCTGTTTTTTTCCGGCAATGAATTTGGGGTGATCAGCCTTTTTGTAAGCGTGTCGTCCTCCATTAGCCTTAGCCTTAGGGATCTTTCATTGCCCCAGCCTGAATATGGAAGGTCATAATACCTTATGCTGTGCTCCTCTCCTCCTTTTTGAGTGAAGACAAGGTCTTCTCCTTGCTTGGATATATCGACGGAGCCTCCCATTATCGCCTTCAGTGATATTGAGCTTTTATAGAGCCAGTTCTTTCCTCTGCTCCACCAATTGTCGGGAGCCTCTGCCTGCTCTCCGTCGATTATTTCCTGACGAAAATAGCCCTCCCGATAGAGAAGGCCGTATCCGATTGCGCTGTAGCCGCAGCTGGCAAAGGTATCCAGAAGTCCATTGGCAAGATGGCCCATATCGCTAAAGCCTAAGCCCAGCTCCCTGTCCTCCGTCAACAGCTCCTCAAGTTCCCTTCCGTGCTCCTTAAGCGTCTTATCTATTTCATCATATATTCCAAGGTAATCAAGATTTTTTTGCAGCATAAGTCCCGGCAGGTGCTCCATGGAAAGATAGACAATGATCCTGTGTCTTCCCATTTCTCTGTCGGTATTCCAAAGCTGTTTTCCAAGGGTCTCCCTTACATAGTATGAAAGAGCCCTATAAAGCTCCCCTGATGCAGCCTCCTCAATGGATACGGCACCATGCTGGAAAAGTATCTCCTGAAGTCTTTCCCCAATGTTCCTTGTGCTTTGCGTCATCGTATCACCTCTATTGCAGCAGCTCCCCGTAAAGCTTCAGATATTTATCCGAGGATACTGCCCAGTCTGTCTTTTCTCCCATAGCTTGTATAACAAGGCTGTTCCACACGTCCTCATCGTCATAGACGCCGATCGCCTCCTTTAGTGAATACAAAAGCTCATGAGCATTATAGTTGGCAAAGGAAAAGCCAGTGCCTTCACCAGTGTATACGTTGTAGGGTTTAACTGTGTCCTTAAGCCCCCCCGTCTCCCTGACTACAGGGAGTGCCCCATATCTCATCGCAAGAAGCTGGGATATCCCGCAAGGCTCTGCAAGGGAAGGCATAAGGAATATATCTGAGCCAGCATAAACAAGGTGCGACTCGCCCTCGTTGAAATATATGTGAGCAGAAAGCTTATCTGGGTATCTCCGCTGGAAATGCCTGAACATATCCTCGTACTCCTCTTCTCCGGTACCAAGTATGACCATCTGGACATCCTCCTGAAGCAGCTCATCCAGAATGTATCTTACCAGGTCCAGTCCCTTCATCGCGACAAGTCTTGTAACCATTCCTATTACAGGTACGTTCCTTTTCTCCGGAAGGTCAAATAAACGTTGAAGCGCTTCCTTGTTTTCAGCCTTTCCTGTTAAGTTTTCCCTGGAGTAATGGTAGGGAAGCCTTGGATCTCTTTCCGGGTCGTAGATATCATAATCTATCCCGTTTACGATGCCTCTTAGCTTCCATTCATGCTTTCTGATGACCCCCTGAAGGTTCTCGCCGTAAAACTCGTACCTTATTTCCTCTGCATAGGATTCGGAAACGGTGGTAAGTGCATCGCAGTAAACTATTCCTGCCTTCATAAAGTTGACGGCATCATAGAATTTCAGACCATCATCATTAAAATACTCATCTGACAATCCAGCTATGGAAAGTATGGATGGAGGAAATACTCCCTGATACTTCAGGTTGTGGATAGTAAAAACAGTTTTTATACCCGAGTATGCACCATCCCCCTTTGCATAATCCTTGATATAAAGAGGCACAAGCCCTGTATGCCAATCATTTGAATGAACTATATCCACCTTAAGGTCAAGTACCTTTATCATTTGAGCTACTGCCCTTGAAAAGAACACAAATCGCTCGCCGTCATCTCCCTGACCATATATGGAGTCGCGATGGAAATAGAACTCATTATCTATGAAGAATGTTTTTATTCCGTCCTCCTCAAGGGAGAAAACACCTGCGTACTGGTGCCGCCAGTCCAGATCGACGAAGAAAAATGCCTCCTGTTTCATCCTGTCCCTGAAGGTGTTGCTTATCCTCGAATAAAGTGGCAGTACCACAAAAACCTCATGACCCTCCTTTGCGAGGGCCTTTGGCAGGGAGCCGGCTACGTCAGCCAGCCCGCCAGTTTTTATATATGGAGCTACCTCAGATGCTGCATAAAGGATCCTCATGCCTCATCAGTCCTTTCTTAGTATCTGTTTTTTCTGGACTACATAGGGCATCAGGGCGCTGCCTGCGATTCGTACCTCATCTCCTATAATTGCATCCTTATCCAGAATTGAGTTTACTACCAGAGCGTTTTCACCTATCTCACTCTTTTGCATTACGACCGAATTCTTGACGACTGCGCCTTTACCAATCTTAACGCCTCTGAAGATTATGGAGTTCTCAACATGTCCCTCGATTATGCATCCATTTGCTACAAGAGAGTTCTGAACGTCAGACGTTTCTGTATAAAGTGTTGAGGGCTCGTCCTTCGTCTTGGTAAGAACAGTGCCTCTTTCGTAGAACATCTCAGCAGCGACCTTCTTCTTGAGAAGATTCATGTTAGCGTCATAAAAGCTCTTGAGATTTCTTATGTTTTCAACATGTCCTCTGAATTCAAAGGTATTTATTTTGTGCTTATCCTTATTTTTTATCATTGCGTCCATCAGGTAATCTGCATTTCCCTTCTCAATGGATTCCATGACGAGCTTCATGAAAACATCCTTCTTGATAAAGCCCATTTTTAGGAACATATTGAAGGTTTCCTCGGTTCCCAGGTTTATGCCTATATTATCTAGCGTTCCGTCTTCATTTATTGTCATTTTATCTGAATTGATGTACTGTCCCCATGGGTCCTGCTGTTTTTTGTAG
>CAZHLQ010000318.1:0-1995 GCA_964533235.1 uncultured Gudongella sp.
AAACCTTTCCCTTTGAGATTATCGAAGACGGCATGGCGGAGGACGATTGGGGTGGTTGGAAGGAATTAAATAAAACTTTAGGCAAAAATATCGCTCTCATCGGCGACGACTTTACCGTCACCAACACCTTGAGGCTGCAGGAAGCCATTGCCGAGAAGGCTTGCAATGCCGTCTTGATAAAACCGAATCAGATCGGTTCGCTTTCCGAAACTATTGAGTGTATTCGCTTAGCGCAGGCGCACAAATTCAAGGTGGCCATTTCTCATCGCAGCGGCGAAACGCCCGGCTGCTTTATCGCCGACTTGGCCGTCGCCACCGGTGCCGATTACATCAAGAGCGGCGCTCCCTGCCGAGGAGAGCGGACCGCCAAATACAATCGTTTAATTGAGATTGAGCAGTGGTGGTAAAAATGATAAATTTTATTGTTCCCCAATATGCCAAACAAGGCTTTAATCAAATCAATAATATTTTTAGCGCTGATATTCTCCGCTTCCTCCGTTCACGCCTGGGTGGAGCCGACAACCGTTCCTCCTGGAAATAATATCTTAGCGCCCCTCAATTCTTCCGCCTTCGGCCAATCTAAAGTGGGTGGTCTGATTTTAAACTTGGGTAATGCCGCCCACGGACTGATTGTCCGCTACGGATTGGTGGGTATTGGCACGGATAATCCACAGGCGGCTTTGGATGTGGTAGGAAAAGTCCGAAGTACCGGTCTTGAAGTTAATTCAACTACGGAGGGGGCATTACTGCCTCGAATGACAACGGCGGAGCGAGATAATATCGCCACTAAAGTTGAAGGATTATTGATTTACAATACGGAAACCAAACAATTGGAAGTTTACGCTGACGGAGCTTGGAAAGCCAGTAGTGGCGGCGGTGACAGCCTGCCGAAAGGTACCATTGCTTTTTTCAATCTCTCCGCTTGCCCCTCCGGTTGGGCGGAAAAAACAGAACTTAAAGGCAGATATCCCGTCGGCCTGCCCAACTCCGGTACGCTCGGTCAGTCGGTCGGAACCGCTCTGACGAACGGAGAGAATCGCGCGATAGGCCAACATAGTCATGGAGTGACGGATCCGGGGCATTCCCACGTTCTAAATGCGGACCCCTATAGTGGGGGCTTCGGAGTATCCTTGCGTACGGGAGACGCGGTCTATAGTACACGAACGACGTCCTCTTCAGCTACCGGCATCTCAATTCAAAACGCAGGCTCAGTCGCAGGCACCAACGCCCCGTACATTCAATTGTTGGCCTGTGAAAAACTGACCAACGTTGCTTCCGGTAGCGGAACTTCGACAACAGGCGGTAGTTTCTGGCAGAACAACGGAACGAGTATCTACTACAATGACGGAAATGTGGGAGTAGGAACAAGTACTCCCAGTCAAAAAATGGAAGTGGCGGGAAATGTCAAAATTAACGGATTGGGCAATCTTGGCAATTTTGACGGCATCTCGACTGTTCATTCGGAGGCCGGCCGTGATTTTCGCATAAAATCGGGAACCGGCAATACTTACGATTTGTATATTAAAAGTAACGGTAATGTCGGCATCGGTACCTCCAATCCAACACAAAAAATGGAGGTGGCGGGAATTTTGAAAAGCTGGCTATATCAGCCTTCCAGTCAAATTATTTTTTCCGCTCCCACTTATAGGTATGTTCAATGGGGTGGCAGTATCCTTAAAGAATTCGGTGTGCCCGGTCCGGGTAGCTATCGAGTTTACTTTTCCTACGGTTCCGGCGGTGGCTGTGACCAGGTAAACGTTCAAGTCTCTCCCGGCGGAGCCCGATTGGCGACCGCTTCCAGAGGTAGCTCCTACTTGGATACCGGTCCTTTGGGCAGCGAGGGACAAAAGGTTCAGGTTACGATGTGGTGTCAGGAGATCTGTGCTGGTGATGGCTACTGCGCCGGCGAAATTTGGAATGTTTCCCTTGCGGGAGAATTAGGCCCGCCCGCCTCCTCCCAAACCGGAACCCTGAGGGATTAAATAGATTCTTACC
>CAZHLQ010000319.1:0-7117 GCA_964533235.1 uncultured Gudongella sp.
TCCTGAAGATTAGCTACCTCACTAGTCTTGCCGCATACACCAACCTGTGTGCAGCCCTTTCCATTCAATGCTTCCTGACACTGGAAGCAAAACATCTTTCTGTCAGTCATGATCAAGCCATCCTCCTATATATCGTTAATATTTATGCAAAACTCGCAAGCTCTATTATATTTGGACAGCGAATTTTTAGCCGTAACAAATGTTACCGAATGGAGAATAGTTTAAGTATTAATAATTCTTGCCTGCCGCCTTGATCCTTTCAGGATAAGAAACCGAGCATGGTGTTACGCCGTATACCATGTCGCAGCTTGGGCATTTGCTCTCAAGATGAGTCATTTCAAAATCACTTCCACATTCTATGCAGGTTATAACAACACCTGGCGGCATCGGTCTCGTATTGAACCCCATTGCCCTTATTTTATCAACTACTGCCTTACCGCTTCCAAAGCTTCCTGTACATCCGTCGTGCATTATATTTTCCTCGCTTTCTTTCTATTATCTGATCCCTCAACTACGGTAGAAATACTAAATTTTTGATTTTAATGAATTCATCGGATGAGTATTAATTGTCCATTGTCAATTATTTTTAGCGCCTCTCCCTGCCTTAGGCTTGTCCTCATGGATTGGATGTAGCTATCCATTTTTTCAAGCTCTTTAAGGATATGCTTTTCCTCATCGCTAGTTTCAATTATCGAAGCTATTCCACCATTTTTTATTATTATCCTCTTGTCTGCGATAAGGGCAAGAGTAGGATCGTGGGTTGCCATAAGGACTATCTTATCCTCGCTTACGAGAAGATCAAGCGCCCTTCTTCTGTCAATACCTGCATTCTCTATCTCATCTATGAGAACTATAGGTGATGTGCTAAGTATTGCAGTATCCGCAATCATCAAAGCCCTCGACTGCCCGCCGCTTAAAGCTGTTACCGGAGTCTCCGGATCGAACTTTTCACCTGCAAGATTGTTCGCTGCCAGAATGATCTTCTCAATAGTACCTTCAACATCTACAACCATCCTGCTTTCAGCATGGAGCTGCAGAAACTCCATTACAGTAAGATCCATTACAAAATTCATGTTTTGAGACAATTGAGCTACAAGCTTATTGTTGGATGAAAACCTCCATTTTCTGTCCGGCTGCTCACCGTTGATAAGAACGCTTCTTCCCGTGGGTGTATCCATTTGAGCAGTCCACTCGATATCAGCCAGGAGTCTTGATTTTCCAGAGCCGGTAGGACCAACTATTGAGATTATCTCTGAGGTCTTGATTGTAAGCTCATCAAATCCCTCAGTCACTCCTGATTTGTCTTTGCCGGGAAGAATTGTAAGAGTCCTTACTCTTGTTTCCTCCTTGATCCCCAGAAAGCTTTTCATCTGCTCAATGAATACTTCAAGGCTCTCCATAAGCTCTTCTTTGTCTATGGCGTTATTCTCTATTTCCTCAGGTGAAAACTCATCAAGAAGCTCCTGCAGCGACAAGTCTTCCTTCCCTTCAGGGTTTAGCTTATTCTCAATCATCCACCCCATAACAAATGGATAGCTTTCAATCAGCTTTTCAAGCTTCGTATTCCTATGCATCATAATCACCTAAATCTATCTTTCTTACATTACCCATCTGATAAGCCTCGCCGATCCTGGTCTCTCCCAGACAATATGAACAAAGTGCAGACGGCATTGGGTACCTGAGCTCCATCCCCTGAACGCTCTCAAGCTGATTGCCTTCATCGTAAAGAAGAGTGCTAAGCTCATAAGCACCTTGTCCTGTAAGTCCATTTATGTGCATGATCGTTGCTTTTGGATTTACAGAATTGACCTTGGAGGAAAATACCTCCCTTTCTGCCTGGGATACTATATCTCCCTTTGTAATGACAACAATATCAGCAGCCTTCAGCATAGGTCCAATCTTTTTCGGCGTATTTATGCCAGACAGGTTGTCTATCACGCAAACACCCTTGATTTCCCGGATATACGGAGAGCATCTATTGCATAGACCTGCTGATTCTGTAACTAGAAGGTCCAGCTCCGACTTGACTCCCCATTGAACTACTTCTTCAATATTTGATGCAAAGTAATGGTCCGGGCAAAGCGCTCCTGACAAACCCTTCTTAACAGGTATACCAGCCTTTTCATAAAGAATGTCGTCATCTGTAGAAAGGCAGTCGAACTTTACGACGCCAACCTTCAGGTCTCTTTTCTTCATTGAATCTATGGTCTTTAGTATAATACTTGTCTTCCCTGAGGAAGGCGGCCCTGAAAATATAACAAGATTCATCTTTTCACTCCTGACTCTTCGTAGAATATATCCATGCAGTGTCTTATAAGAGCACCTAAATCATCATGCGTATTTATGAAATCCCATCCTAGCCACAGGAAGCTTTGACCTTCCTTCAATCCATTGTCTACCTCTGGATGAGTTGAAGGAAATTTTCCGTTAGTGGCCAGAAGCTGGCCAACCTCTGGAGATAGAAGATAATCAACTATGGGCTTCACTCTTTCCTCTGAAGACTTTTTAGTCAACAGGAATATGGGGCTTGCCACTGCTCCTTCCCTTGGCCATACAGCCTTAAGGGGACTTTCCTCCCTTACCATTCCTGCAAACAGGTAAGGCATTACAGTTACTGTCGGAATTCCCGATGATGTATTTCTTACATTTGACTTTACCATTTCGGCAGGCGTCATGCTCCTCATGTGTGCTCTTCCAAGTCTTCTGACTCCGTCCTCTCCAAACTCCTTGTATATAGTCAATAACAAAGCGTTGAACAGGTCAAAGTCGTTTAGCGGTAAAGAAATTGACCTTTCAAATTCACCATTCAGAAGCTCCTCCCATGACTCAGGCTTCTTTCTGCCATTAAGCTCCTCGGTATTAACTAGAAACACAGCAGGTACAACAGAAAACACAGTGTATTGCCCCAAGGGATCCTTAAGAGATACCTTTTCGTTGTCAAGGTCCTTATTCAAGCTTTCAAATCCAGACAGATCCTTGAAAACCCCTTGCTTCTTGAACCTTCCCATAAGTCTTTCGTCAAAAAACAGATCGAAGCCAGCAGACATGAATAGATCTGCCAGCTGCTCTGAGTCCGAATTTTCGATCTCGCTTCTGATCCAGTCAACGCCTATGTTGGCTGCCTTAAGCTCGTAGTCGATCTTAGTTCCCAGACTCTCCTCATGTTCCTTTAGCCACCCGGAAAAGCTTTCCATCAAGGGTATCCTTACAGGACATGGGAGAACTCCAAGCAACCTGGTTTCTCCGCCAGACTCCTTTACGGTATCGTTGAGACCAAGGTCCACACTCTCCCTGGTTTGTCGTATAGTCTCAACAAGCTTATTTTCGAATATCTCAAGGTTCACCTTTTTTGTCTTGCATGCCATTTCAAGGGTTATGGTTTTTCCCATGATCTTTCTCATAGCTTCGTTTCTAAGATGCTCAAAGCCATTGGCAGCGAAGACATCAAGTGTTTCAGGATATCTTTCTGTTATATCAAATACCTTCTCGGTTATGTCGAAATATTTATTCAAAGTGATCCTCCTTCCACTAATCCACCCTATATCATACTATATTATACTCTAAAATTCCGTAACAGATGTTACCAAAAAATACACAAAAAAATAGACCCTTCGGCCTATTTTCTGGTTATCTCGACTCTCCAAGTCTCAGGACCCTCTTCAAGGTACTTCCACTCAAACTGACCTTCATTTTCAGCCAGTAATTGATAGTGCAGAGGTCTTGGGTCGTGGTCATTTATTATTTCCATTTTCTCACCGCTTTCCAGGCTGTAGAACATATCAAATATCCTGACATGCTTTTCTCTGGGCTCTATGGGTCGTACATCTATTACATTTGCCATTGTATCCCTCCATTCTTACGGATAGATACCCTTAAATATTTGCTGTAATCAGTAAACTATACTAAATTTGTCAGGAAAGTTATAAGGCCCCCTGCTGCAATTAACCATACCGTATTTATCTTGAATCTCATTATCCCGATCATTGAGCCAATAAATATAAAGGCTGTGATCGGACCGATTATAGAAGCTGCTCCCAGCTTGACGCTTACCACCGCCATCAGGACAAGAGAGGCAATATTGATGCCGTCAAGAGCTGCTGAAAGCCACTTCGAAGCTCTCATCCTGGGGATTATCGGCTTGATTATTGAAGCTATGACAAATGCGGGCAAAAATATTCCTATTGTAGCTGCTATGGCTCCAGGTATACCTCCAAGTACATAACCGATGAATGTCGCTGTAGTAAATACAGGACCAGGCGTAAATTGTCCAACTGCCACAGCATCCAGGATCTGCTGGCTGGAAAGCACACCAAGCTTCTCGACAAATTCAGTCTCTAAGAAAGCAAGAAGCACATAACCACTTCCATATAAAACACTTCCGATTTTTAAAAATGTCAGGAATATTATGGGTATTGCCAATGAGTTTGCTCTATTTAGGAAGCTGCCTCTATTCTTGATAAGGAGCATCAACAGCCCTGCAATGAACAGCAAGGGTATCTCTCCAACTCCCAATAGAACATAGATTGCCGCTATAACAACTCCAAACATAAGGGATAGCTTATCCTTTACAGCAGACCGAAACAGCCTGTAAAAGGCATGTACTATGACCGCCATTATTGCTGCCTTAACTCCTTCAAGCACCGTCGCTAGCTGAGGAAGTGTTCCATAGTCTACATAAAGGTATGCAAATGCCATAACAATAAGCATGGCGGGAATTATGAAAGCTGCGCCGGCATTATACAGACCCAATAAACCCCCTCTTTCATATCCCACAAGCATTATCATCTCTGTTGAGTTTGGTCCTGGAATTAAATTTGTTGCTCCCATGAAATCCAGAAATTTCTCTCTGCTTAGCCAGCCCTTCTTTTTTATAGTCTCCTCCTCAAGCATTGCAATATGAGCTGCAGGTCCTCCAAAGGCAAGAAAACCCAGCTTGGAGAAGGTCTTTGTTATCTCCCTTTGTCTATTAAGCTTCGATTTTTTATCCAGATCCTTGTATTCTCTATTATCCATAAATTCACCTCTTGGGCTAGATACCCCCTTAAAGGAACAGCCAAACCTTGCGGTTTATCAGGCTGCAAATTGGCTGTTGTATAATTCAGCGTAGAAGCCCTTGTATTCAAGAAGCTCCTGATGAGTTCCCTTCTCTATTATCCTCCCCTCGTTCATAACAAGGATAACATCAGCATTCTTTATCGTCGAAAGCCTGTGAGCAATGACAAAGCTTGTCCTTCCCTTCATGAGCTGGTCCATTCCCTTTTGAATAAGCACCTCAGTTCTCGTGTCTACGCTTGAGGTGGCTTCGTCCAGTATGAGGATAGAAGGATCTGCAAGGATTGCTCTTGCAATGGTCAACAGCTGCTTCTGACCTTGAGAAATATTTGACGCCTCCTCATTTAATACGGTGTCATATCCTTGAGGCAGAGTTCTTATAAAGTGATCTGCCTGAGCGAGCTTTGCCGCATCTATTATTTCCTCAGGTGTTGCTCCCTCTCTTCCATAGGCAATATTATCGCGGATAGTGCCATTAAAAAGCCAGGTGTCCTGAAGTACCATCCCAAATCTTTCTCGAAGCTGGTGTCTTGTCATATCTCTTGTTGATACTCCGTCTATGGTGATGCTTCCTCCATCGACCTCGTAGAACCTCATTAAAAGGTTTACAAGGGTTGTCTTTCCTGCACCTGTCGGTCCTACAATAGCAACAGTATCCCCGCAGCATGCCTCCAGGCTCAGCTCTTCCATCAGAGGCTTATCCTTGGAGTAGCCAAATGTTACCCCCTCAAACCTTACGTCTGATCTTTTGGTATTAGGATAAACGGGCACCTCAGGATCCAGGTCCTCCTCCTTTTCATCCAGAAGCTCGAACACTCTTTCCGCTGATGCAACTGTGGACTGGAAGGTGTTGATTATCTCAGCCAGCTGCATGATGGGCTGGTTGAACTGTCTTGAGTATTGGATAAATGCCTGAACGTCACCTATTGGGAGTACTCCTCTGATAACGAATATACCTCCAAGGACTGCCACCACTATATACCCAATACTGTTTACAAACTGCATAAGCGGCATGATGATCCCTGTGATAAACTGTGATTTCCAGCCGTGCTCATAAAGCTCATTATTTACTTTTTCAAAATCTTCGATTGCCTTCCCCTCATTGCCATAAGCCTTGACGGTTGAGTGTCCTGAGAAGGTCTCCTCTATATGGCCATTTATTTCTCCCAGGCTCTTTGCCTGAGCTGCAAAGTATTTCTGAGATATCTTTGCAATATTTTTTGTAAGAATGATACTAAGCGGAATAGTAATCAAAGTAGCCAATGTTATTATCGGACTTATTATAAGCATCATGGCGAGTATCCCTATTAAGGTCACAACGGCTGTAACAGCCTGTGTCACGCTCTGCTGAAGAGTTGAGCTGATGGTGTCGACATCGTTGGATACCCTGCTTAAAATTTCCCCCGTCGTTTTGGAATCAAAGAAGCTTAACGGCAGCTTGTGGAGCTTTTCGTTTATCTCCTTTCTAAGATCATAGACAAGCTTTTGTGATATGTCAGCCATTATAAACTGCTGAGCATAACCAAATACTCCGGATACAAGGTATAAACCGCTTAGGATCAATAGTATCCTTAAAATATACGACCTGTCTATGGTGACACCGGCACTTGAAATCGCCTCGTAAAGATGTGTGGTTATAAATCCCATGACCCTTGGACTTATTATTGAAAACATGGTCGAGAGTATTGAAAATACTCCAACAGCTATCATAAGCAGCCTATAGGGCTTAAGGTACTTAAGGAGTCTCTTTAGAGTTCCCCTGAAATCCTTTGCCTTCTCAGGAGGTCTTGCCATACCGCTTCCCGGAGGACCTCCTCTTCCCACCATTTGTCTTGGACTGCGTTCTCTTTTATCTTCACTCATTGTATCGCCTCCTCGCCCAGCTGTGACAGGACGATCTCCTTATAAACCTGGCAATTCTGGATAAGCTCTTTATGGGTACCCTGACCCGCTACCTTGCCGTCGTCCAATACTATTATATTTTCTGCATCTCTAATAGTGCTTACTCTCTGGGCAACTATTATAACGGCTGAATCCTTGGTATAGGGCTTAAGATCATCCCGCA
>CAZHLQ010000320.1:0-10745 GCA_964533235.1 uncultured Gudongella sp.
GCAAGCTCCAGCCTTCTCTCTCCATCGCCTATGATTATTGGTTGGGTATCCGTAGGAAATATCTCCTTTTTAGTACTGATTTCTCTTTCTGCTATTATTGCCTTGTATCTTTCTATCAATAGGTCAATGTCGGCATCTAACGCATATCTACCACACACGGTCTTTCACCTATCCTTTCTTCAGTGTATCCTTCAGGAACCGCCCGGTATGGGAACCTTGAAATGCAGCAACCTCCTCCGGAGTACCAGTTACTACAACCTGTCCCCCTCTGTCGCCGCCCTCAGGACCCAGGTCTATAACATAATCCGCTGTTTTAATAACATCGAGATTATGTTCGATCACTATTACCGTATTGTCTCCCTCGACCAGCTGGTTCAGAACAGTTATAAGCTTGTGTATATCAGCTGTATGAAGACCTGTGGTTGGTTCGTCCAGAATATAGACGGTCCTTCCAGTTGCCTTCTTGGAAAGCTCTGTTGCAAGCTTCACTCTCTGTGCTTCTCCACCAGAAAGCTCCGTTGAAGGCTGGCCGATTTTTATATAGCCTAATCCAACATCATAAAGAGTTTGCAGCTTTTTCTTAAGCCGCGGTAGGTTTTGAAAGAATTCGAGTCCCTCCTCTACTGTCATTTCAAGTACGTCGGAGATCGTCTTTCCCTTGTATTTTACCTGCAGGGTTTCCCTATTGTATCTCTTACCCTTGCATACCTCACAGGGTACATATACGTCTGGCAGGAAGTGCATCTCCACTTTTAATATGCCGTCTCCTTTACAAGCCTCGCATCTTCCTCCCTTGACGTTGAAGCTGAACCTTCCTTTATTATAACCTCTCATTTTGGCCTCATTAGTCATTGCGAACACATCTCTTATAAGATCGAATAAACCTGTATATGTTGCAGGGTTAGATCTTGGGGTCCTTCCTATGGGATTCTGGTCAATCTCAATCACCTTGTCCAGATATTCAAGGCCCAGGATCTTGTCATGAATTCCAGGTCTTACCCTTGCTCCGTTGAGGGTATGAGCCAGTGACTTATATAGTACATGGTTTATAAGCGAGCTTTTTCCTGAACCTGAAACACCTGTGACACAGGTCATGACACCTATGGGTATCTGTACATCGATATTTTTCAAATTATTCTCAGCTGCACCCTTTATCTGTATCCATTTTCCGTTGACAGGCTTTCTTTTTTCAGGAACTGGGATTCTAAGCTTCCCCGATAGATAGCTTCCAGTAATGGAATCAGGATTTTTCTTGATTTCATCAACAGTTCCCTGCGCTACTATATAACCGCCATGGATACCGGCTCCCGGACCTATATCAACGATCTGGTCTGCTGCATACATGGTATCCTCGTCATGCTCGACCACGATCAGCGTATTTCCAATATCTGTGAGATTTCTAAGAGTCTTTAGAAGCATTGAGTTGTCTTTTTGATGCAACCCTATACTTGGCTCATCCAGTACATAGACAACTCCCACAAGGCTTGAACCGATTTGAGTTGCCAGCCTTATCCGTTGGCTCTCTCCTCCAGATAATGACCCGGCTGCTCTGGACAGTGTTAAATAATCAAGCCCTACATCCATAAGGAATTGTAGGCGCTCCTTGATCTCCTTCAAAATCTGCTCTGCTATATGTGCTTGTTTTGCTGATAGGTTCAAGCCACTAAAAAATTCAAGTGACTTCGAAACTGGAAGCTCAGTAGACTCAGTAATATTGAGCCCGTTGATCCTGATAGCCAGTACCTCTTCCTTAAGTCTTTTTCCCTTGCAGGCTGGACAAGGGTTCTCAGCCATATACTCCTCTATCTTGTTTCTCATATAGTCGGAGTGAGTCTCCAAATATCTCCTCTGAAGGTTGTTCAAAACTCCCTCAAATGTTCCGGTATATTCGCGTCTCCCTTCATCATCAAAATGACTAAGGAAAGTGAATTTAATGTTTCTCTTGGTACCATAAAGCAGCTCCTCAATAAATTTTGGTGGAGCTTCTGAGAGCGGCTTATTCAGATCATATCCGTTATCCTCGGCTAAGGTCTTGAATATCTGATAATAATAGGTATCCTCAGAAGAGTTGCTGAATGGTGCTACACCACCTTCATTCACGCTTAGATTCAAATTGGGCAGAACTAAGTCTTTGTCCATTTCTTTATGAAATCCAAGTCCATTACAGGTTGGGCACATCCCAAAAGGGCTGTTGAATGAAAACATCCTGGGCGAGATTTCTTCTATAGATACCCCGCAATCAGTACAGGCCAGTTTTTGACTGAAGGTCAGCATCTCTCCGTCAACAACATCTATCATAACCAGCCCTTCACCTAATCCAAGAGCCGTTTCCAGGGAATCTGAAAGTCTTCCTTCAATTCCTTCCCTCACTATCAGCCTATCAACTACTACTTCTATGTTATGCTTTTTATTCTTTTCCAGCTTTATATCAGAATCTATCTCCTTGAGCTCACCATCTATGAATAGTCTCATAAATCCGTCTTTTTTGATTTGTTCAATAAGCTTAGTGTGCTCTCCCTTCTTACCTCTTATCACTGGACCAAGAACCTGTATCCTCGTTCTTTCAGGTAAGGTCATTATCCTGTCAACCATTTGATCTACTGTCTGGCTCGTTATTTCCTTACCGCAGATATGGCAGTAGGGAGTTCCAACTCTTGCATATAAAAGTCTTAGAAAGTCGTATATTTCTGTAACTGTTCCAACGGTCGATCTGGGATTTCTTGACGTGGTTTTCTGGTCGATCGAGATCGATGGCGAAAGACCTTCGATATATTCAACATCGGGCTTATCCATCTGACCCAGAAACTGTCTTGCATAGCTGGACAAAGACTCCACGTACCTTCTTTGACCTTCCGCATATATAGTATCAAATGCAAGTGAGGATTTTCCTGACCCGCTAAGCCCGGTAAATACTATGAATTTTTCTCTGGGAAGCTCAAGGCTGATGTTTTTTAAATTGTGGACCTTTGCTCCCCTTATTATTATTTTGTCCTTTGTCATTTCACACCTCAGTCTTTAATGCTTTTCCTAAGCTCTATTATCTTATCCCTAATATCTGCTGCCTTTTCAAATTCAAGTGACTCTGCAGCTTTCAACATCGCTGCCTCCAGACCAGAAATAATTGCGTCGATCTCATCTCTACTCAGCTTGCCCTCGTAGGCAGGTTGATCCTCTGCTACAAGGGTCGCTTCAATGATCTTCCTGACGCCCTTCACTATAGATCTTGGAGTTATGCCGTGTTCTATATTGTATTCGTGCTGTATCTGTCTTCTGCGGTTAGTCTCCGAAATAGCTCTCTCCATTGAACCTGTGATCTTATCTCCATACATTATTACCCTTCCCTGAATGTTCCTGGCTGCTCTGCCTATTGTCTGGATAAGTGAAGTCTCACTTCTTAAGAAGCCCTCCTTGTCGGCATCCAAAATCGCGATAAGAGAAACTTCAGGAAGGTCCAATCCTTCTCTAAGAAGGTTTATCCCTACCAGTACATCGTATTTACCGAGTCTGAGATCTCTAATGATCTCCATCCTCTCGATAGTATCTATGTCCGAATGCAGATAAGTGACTTTTACCCCAACCTCCTTGAGATAATCTGTCAGATCCTCAGCCATCCTCTTTGTAAGTGTTGTGACAAGGATCCTTTCCTCTCTTGCCACCACGATCCTGATCTGATTCAACAGATCGTCGATCTGATTCACTGTAGGTCTGATCTCTACCACTGGGTCGAGGAGCCCTGTCGGTCTGATGATCTGTTCGACCATTTTTTGTCCTCTCTCAAGCTCATATGGCCCAGGGGTAGCTGATACATATACTATTTGGTTGACCAGCTTCTCAAACTCATCGAACTTGAGGGGTCTGTTGTCAAGTGCAGATGGAAGTCTGAAGCCATATTCCACAAGAGTCGTCTTCCTGGATTTGTCTCCCTCGTACATCCCTCTAATCTGTGGTATCGTTACATGCGACTCATCTATTATGACTAAAAAATCCTCTGGGAAGTAGTCAATGAGAGTATATGGTCGACTGCCAGACGGTCTGTCGCTAAGATGTCTGGAGTAATTTTCTATGCCTGAGCAAAAGCCCATTTCCCTAAGCATCTCGAGATCGTATCTTGTTCTTTGCTCCAGTCTTTGTGCTTCGACAAGCTTATCTCTATCTCTCAGGTCTCTCAGTCTTTCCTCCAGCTCCTCTTCAATTGATACTAAGGCTTTTTTAACCTTCTCCTCAGTTGTAGCAAAGTGCGAGGCAGGAAATATGGAAACGTGAGTCCTGTATCCTAGTAATTCTCCTGTCAGATAATTGACCTCGGATATCCTTTCAATTTCGTCGCCGAAGAATTCAACTCTAATAGTGTTTTCTGCCGATGAGGCAGGAAATATCTCGAGTGTATCTCCTCTTACCCTGAAAGTACCTCTAACAAAATTAATGTCATTTCTCATATACTGGATATCGATGAGCTTCCTCATTATTTCATCCCTATCCCTTTGCATGCCTGGTCTTAAGGATACTACAAGGTTTTCATAGTCAATCGGGTCTCCCAGACCATATATACAGGACACAGAGGCAACTATAATGACATCGCGTCTCTCAAAAAGTGCCATGGTAGCAGAGTGTCTAAGCTTGTCTATTTCGTCATTGATCGAGGAGTCCTTCTCTATATATGTGTCAGTTTGGGGTACGTATGCCTCTGGTTGATAATAATCGTAATAGCTTACAAAATACTCCACTGCACTATTAGGAAAGTACTCTCGAAATTCACTGGCAAGCTGGTATGCCAGAGTCTTGTTGTGGGCGATCACCAAGGTTGGACGCTGTACTCTTTCAATAATATTGGCCATAGTAAAGGTCTTCCCGGAGCCTGTTACTCCCATCAGGACCTGGTCACGCAGACCTTTCGTCAAACCTTCAACAAGAGCTTCGACTGCATCAGGCTGGTCACCTGTCGGTTTGTAGGAAGCTTCTATCTTAAAGTGGTTCATATTATCACCCTCTCTTCTTGAACACATGTTCTATCATAATACTATACCAATCAATGCAAAAAATCCACAGAAATTATAAACTTGTAGAAAACCTGCCTATAAGGTAAAATTATTGAAGGAGGCGATAACTGCGATGAAGCGCAATACACTGGCAACACTGATTTTGGCTATAGCCATCCTCGTTACCGGCTGCTCCAGTTCAAATTCAACAAAAAATACTTCTCCTGAGGACCAAGGGCCTGTTGCCCTTGATCATAAGATCGAGCAGGTAGTGCTTACCAAGGGATATCAGAACACTGATCCAAAGGTTGAGCTAGTACAGAAAAATAATGAAACCAGGCTGTTAGTATATCCTGGTCTTTTAAAGAGCGCAGGAATTGAGGTTGAGGACATAACTATTGAAGGTGGAAAGATAACAGTGTCTCTGATCAATCAAGATAACCCTAACTCAGAATTGGTTATACCCCAAATCATGATACACCTTACAGATATCGACCCCGGAAGAGCTGCTGGGGCTGCTTTTTCAATAAATAACGTGAACTACAAGCCTATCAAGGTAAGCTACGGGATAGTAGACGTTTTGAATAAGCTTAAAGCAGATATGAAAATCAGTACTTCAACGAGCCCTCAGGTGAGACTACTCGAGGATGGTGAAAAACTTTTCTGGGAGATAACATATGAGAATATATTTGATAAAGACAGCAAAGAGGTCCCACTGATAAATTTAAAGACGGTTGTTGATTCAGCTACGGGTCAGTTGGTGATGTCCAGCAAAAGCCTTATATCAACACTTATAGATGAAGGAAAGGTACTAAGATTTAACCAGAATTATGGAATGCTGTACATAAATGATCTTCCTGGCGACAAGGGAAGCTTCGATAGCTGTCTCTGGCTTTATGATGTTGAGAACGAAACTAAAATCTTCCTTTATGGATCAAATCATAGTATCGATTCAGCAGAATTCAGTAAGAACGGAAAGAATATTTCCTTTATCGAGAACGATGGTACTCATTCCATGCTTTATGTATTGCAGCTGAAGGACATGAAGGTAGTAAAGGTTGCGCTCCCTGGAGATTTCGTTCCCATAAGGTCGGTGTGGGAAGATGGCGATAAGCTTTATGTATCAGAAGCCCCGTTAGCTGATAATACAAGGATCATGATATATGACCTGTCAGATAATTCTCTTGAGACTTCCCATACATTTGAGCTACCAATAACCAGCTTGATCATGAGCGATGACACAGTTGCCATAGCGGAAATAGATGGGGAAAATACAAATCGAAGACTTCATACCTCTTATAAAGGCGGGCAATTCAAACTGGTAGGAACAGGCTGGAACCTAACAAGCCTCGGAGATAATAGAATTGGATATTTGGAGCATGACCAGAAAAATAATATAAATGCCTTAGTAGTTTTCAATGTTAAAGATAACGATGAAATTATAAGGATCGAACGGAATTTTGCATCGATGTCATACATTGATAAGGACAGTCTGCTTTTAGTCGAGAGGATCAACGGAGGATCTGATTTCAGCCTATCTCTATTAGACCTTACTGAAGGGACTGAGGCGTTCTTAGGAAAAGCACAGAGTGAAAAGGTGTTTCTCCATAAAAATACAGGCTCATTATTCGTGGACCTGGTCATACCCTTCCAGTCAGAAATGTCTGAAATAATATATACCATAAAGATCGATAGCATAAAATAAGAAGCACCCAAGTTAGGGTGCTTCATCTATTTCATTATCTTTCTAAGTTCCTCAATAGCTTTTTGAAGCTGGTTATCCTGCTCCAGATAGTCGATGCCTATACCCTCTGCTTCTTCATTAAGCTCAACAACAATATCAGGTTCTATGCCTATTCCGTGAATATTCTTGTCAGCAGGCGTAAAGTATTCAGAGACCGTCAGTTTAATACCTGATCCATCCGGAAGATCCCTAAGTCTTTGAACTACGCCCTTCCCGAAGGTAGTCGTTCCTACAAGCAACCCCCTTCCGTTGTCTTTAACTGCACCGGCTAGTATCTCAGAAGCACTTGCACTTCCCCCGTTTACAAGGATTACCAAAGGCAGATCCGTCAGCTTGTTATCTGAGTAAATATATTCCTTATTCCCGTTCTTGTCCTCAGTATAGACTATAGTCGCTTTTCCCAGCAGTTCATCGGCGATATCCGTGCTAACGTTCATCAATCCACCAGGATTGTTCCTTACGTCAATTATTATACCTTTTATCCCCTGCATTTTAAGCCTGCTGAGGTGATTAAGAAAATCACTGGCTGTTGGTACGTCGAAGGAGGTAAGCCTTATATATCCGATATCTCCTTCCAATAACTCTGACTTTACGCTTACAAGCTTTATGATCTCTCTGGTTATTGTTACATCGAAGGTTTCGCTATCTCCATTCTCACTTCTGAATATGGTTATCGTGACTTGAGTATCAGGTTCTCCTCTCATCTTACTGACAGCCTCATCCATAGTCTCTGCAAAATAGTCAACACCCTCTACTCTTATGATCTTATCTCCTGTCTTTATTCCAGCCCTCTCTCCAGGGGTATCCTCAATAGGTGACACAACTGTTATCAGGTTGTCATCTCCGGGAGTCACTATTATACCTATTCCTCCGTATTCACCCTCAGTTTCCATATTGAATTCTTCATACTCGCTCTTGGACATATATACTGAATAAGGATCGTTCAAAGCAGCAACCATGCCCTTTATCTGTCCCTCTCTTAGTGCTTCATCATCGACTTCCCTTAGATATAGCTCGTCGATGGTTTTTCTAACTGTTACAAGCTTTTCATTATCAAGCTGAAGCTTCTTAAGAACATCATACTCGGATCTTGATACCATGATCTTGTCCCCAAGCTGAATGCTGGTGAAGCTTCCAAAACCAAATGCAACCGCATTTGTAAATATCAATACTATCAAAAAAATTACAAGCATTTTCCTCTTCGTCATTTTTACACCCCGGATCTATTCTTTTTAGAGTCTACACGCTATTATACCATTAATTTCCTTTGTAATCATCAAAAAAGAGGAGATCGCTCTCCTCATTTATCCTTTTTATACCGATTATGTTATTATATGCTGCCGTTAAGCCATGGTAGTGGATCGACATAGGCTCCATCCTTACGGACCTCAAAATGAAGGTGTGGTCCGGTTGAATTGCCTGTACTACCGGCTTTTGATATTGTATCTCCTCGCTTGACAGTCTGGCCTTCTGATGCTACTAGTGAGGAATTATGTGCATACAGGGTTGCTATCCCTCCTCCATGGTCGATCATAATTACCTTACCGTAGCCACCCAGCCAATCGCTGTAAATTACAGTACCTGCCGCTGCAGCAGTTATAGAGGTCCCTGTTGGAGCTGGAATATCGATCCCGGTATGAAGCTTCTTCACCTTAAATATAGGATGGATCCTATAACCGTAAGGTGAACTTATCCTTGAATGCCCAGGTACTGGCCATGCCATTTTCCCTCCGGAATATGGACCTGTATTTTTTTGAAGCTTTACGATTTTCGACTCGATTTCTTTAGCAAAATCGTTAAGCTTATCATATTCCTTCTCAAAGGCCTTTATGTCGAGAGCTATGTCCGCCATCAACAGCTCCTTATCTCTGCTTGCTCTTTCAAGATTTCTTTTTCTATCCTCAAGCTTTGACTTGGTGACCTCTACAGATGCCCTTTGGGCCTCGAGGGTGACCTTTTTCTCCTCAATTATATCTCTTTGTTCCTTCATATATTTTATAAGTTCTTTATCATAGTCGGCAATTGACTGGATCATTTCCTGTCTTGACAGAAAATCCTTGATGTTTGCCGAGGATAGCAATACCTCGAGGTAGCCTGCATTCCCATTCTTATACATGACTCTAACTCGCTGGTTGAAGGTCTCCGTCCGATCCTCGATGTTTAGTTCTGCTTCCTTGAGACTTTCCATAGTGTTGTCGATCTCAGAATTCAATATCTGGAGCTCATTTTCTACACTTGTAAGCTCTGAGGCAGCACTAGATACCCTCAAGTCCAGTTCTTTGATCTGATTGTCAAGGTTCTTGGTTTCCTTTTGCATGTTCTCAATTTCTTTTTTAGTCTGTTCTATCTCTCTTTGAATCTTCTCCTGCTGTTTTTTCAACTCCTCAACGGTCTCTCCACTGGCCTGCATGACCGTAGTAAATACTAGAGCAAGTGCTATTATTAGTGTAAGTAGTCTTTTCTTGTTCACGCACAACCCCCCTAAACGTTCAAGTAGCGTTTGAGAGATAGGAGACTTCCCAGTGCTCCGATCCCTGAACCTATAGTCCCGAATATGATCGCGATATCTGCAAATATAATTTTGGGATCCACCAAATAAAAGGTGAACAGATTGTAAAGCTTTTCATTCATTGAATCGTACAAGTATTCATATCCAAAATAAACGACTGCAATTGATAGTACTGCACCAAGCAACCCAAAGAGTACCCCCTCGATAATAAATGGTCCTCTAATGTAATCATTTGTTGCGCCAACATACTTCATTATATTGATTTCCCTTCGCCTTGAAGAAACGGTTATCTTTATAGTGTTGGAAATAATGAAAACAGATACGAACACTAATATGCCGATGATAACGATTCCGCCAACGCGGATGTATCCGGCAAAAACAAGTAGTTTATCTATTACATCTTTATAATATTTTACTTCCTCGACTCCGTCAAGTGTTTTGACTGCATTTACTAAATTTTCAGCTAACTCTATATCATTTACCTTGATTATATAAGAGTCAGGTAATGGATTTTCCTCCAAGCCTTCCAAAAGATATGCTTCATCTGCCCATTCTTCCTTCATTATTTCCAAAGCCTGTTCCTTTGACCTGAACATTATTGAAAGGACGCCTGGGTAATCCAAGACCTCTGCTTCAATGGCATCAAGATTTTCAGAGCTTAATTCATCCTTTAGAAAAACCTCTATCTCATCGAATTTCAGTTTGGTATCAAGAACTACATTGTTTATGCTCAATACTAGAATTAAAACCACACCCAGAATCATAAGTACAGCAGAGATACTTGTCACTGAAGCAAGACCCATCCCGCGGTTACGCCACATACTCTGAAATCCCTGCTTAATGATATTCTTAAATAGTCGGAATTTCAACGCTATAACCACCCTTCTGTTCGTCTCTTACAAGTCTGCCGTCCTCAAGAGCAACTACTCTTTTCTTCATAAGGTTTACGATGTCCCTGGCATGGGTTGCCATCACCACTGTTGTTCCCCTGTTATTTATGTCGGTAAGCACCTTCATTATCTCCCAGGCTGTCTCGGGATCCAAATTCCCTGTTGGCTCGTCTGCAATAAGCACAGGTGGATTGTTGATTATTGCCCTTGCGATGGACACTCTCTGCTGCTCTCCTCCAGAAAGCTGATCCGGGAAGCTGTTGGCTTTTCTACTTAAATCAACCATACTCAGTATCAGAGGTACCCTCCTTCTGATATCCCTGGGCTTAGCTCCAACAATCTCCATTGCAAATGCAACGTTCTCATATACAGTTTTATTTGGCAGCAAGCGGAAATCCTGGAAGACGACCCCTACCTGCCTTCTTATAAAGGGTATCCTACGGTTGGGCACTCTTGTTATATCCATACCGTTTAGGTAGAGCTTTCCTCTGGATATGCCCTCCTCCTTAAGAAGTATCTTTATCAAGGTTGATTTACCTGCTCCACTGGAGCCTACGAGAAAAACGAACTCTCCCTTGCCTATTTCTACATTTATATCATATAGCGCTGTTACACCATTCTTATAC
>CAZHLQ010000321.1:0-2251 GCA_964533235.1 uncultured Gudongella sp.
ACCATGAATCCAGCTGCTTGTTTTGCTAATGCTTCTTCACGGTTTTTCAAACGAACTACAGGCTGTGTCCCCTTTGCACTCTGCCCGAACTTTAGTTCAATCGCCTCAGCTTTATGTACCTTTATTGCATACTCTGGCACACCATTCATATCATCCTCTACGTTGCATTGAAGGATGATTTGGCCGTAACCCCTATAGTACTTTCTGAAGGAATCCAGTATTTTACCTAGCATCGGGAAATGCTTTACTTTACCATTTTCCATCTTCAATTCAGGATCCTTGTTCTTTGCATCTTCTCCAATAACACAGCATACTCCAGCCATGGCAGCACCGGCAAAATAATCTTCCCAGTTCATTTTTATGAGTGCTGGTAAAATAACAGGTATAGTCATTTTAACCTCGTTGTCTTTCCCAAATACTCTTTCAAGCTTCACGTTGTAGATGTTTGCTTCTTCAAAAGTTGGGTTAGCACCTATAGCACCAAAAACACGACCATTTATATTGAAGTGCGAAAAATCAATTGGATAGTCCTTTTCTGAAGCTACCTGGTTTGCGCCTGTGTTTGTTGGATAGACAGCCTTCATACCCAAAACAGCAGCCAATGCTATTTCACATGTACCACTGCATTCCTCAGTGCAGAAGGAACACATTCCTGATTGTGGCGATATGAATGTGCTTCGATTCCACGTGTTATTAAATGCTGATGAGGCTTTTGGGGAATAAGTCATATAAATCCTCCTTTAGTTTATATAAGTATCACACTAAATCAGTAATATATTTAATTGTATCTAGTTATCAGTAAAATTACAATAACGGGCATAAATTATTTTCATATTCTGTGATGCTTTTAAATAACCAATTCAATACAAGCTTCTTAATAGCAGAAAATGCCAGAGAATTTTTCACTCTGACATTCTTTATTCATATATTAGGATCATCTAAGACCTGCTATCTATTGCTCCAATGGATGTTTTTCTTCTGGTCATTTCTCTTAGTGGTATTCTTTTTCGGTTCACTAGCTCTTTTCTCTCTTCTTATCTTACCTGTTTTTTCTTCTCTACGCTTTGGCTTTGATCCTGTTTGCATAGGTGAGATTGAATGGAACTCTCTTCTGCTTGAGCGCTCCTTAGGTTTAATAGAGGTATCCACCAGAGGATACGGATTATCAGTTATCTCTGGTATTGTTTTTGATATCAGTTTTTGAATAGATCGCAGCAATGGTTTTTCTTCGTAGTCACAAAAGGAAATAGCTCTGCCACCAAGACCAGCTCTTCCAGTCCTTCCGATCCTGTGAACGTATGTTTCAGCAACCTCCGGCAGATCATAATTGATTACATGAGACAACTCCTCAATATCTAAACCCCTTGCAGCGATATCTGTTGCTATTAAAATTCTTGTTTTTCTTTCTTTGAAATTGTTAAGTGCAAGCTGTCTTGCATTTTGAGATTTGTTTCCATGTATAGCCTCAGTTTTAAACCCTGCTTTTTCAAGGGATGCAGCAATTTTGTTCGCGCCGTGTTTTGTTCTTGAAAATACTAAAGCTGATTCAATTTCCTTATCCTTTAGAATATGGATCAATAAATTCGTCTTATTAACTTTGTCTACGAAATATACACTCTGATCAATAATATCTACGGTAGAGGATACTGGTGTTATGTCTATCCTAACTGGATCCTTCAGGATAGAATTTGCCAGCTCTCCAATTTCAGTCGGCATTGTTGCTGAAAAGAACATAGTTTGCCTGTTCTCTGGTATATAGGTTATTATCTTCCTGACATCCTTTAGCATTCCCATGTCCAGCATTAGATCAGCTTCATCCAGAACAAAATATTCAACGTTTTTCAAGCTGATAAATTTCTGATCGATAAGGTCAAGCAAACGACCAGGAGTAGCAACTAATATATCTACACCCTTTCGCAATTCTCTGGTTTGAGGGTGTTGACTTACTCCACCGTATATGACCAATGTCTTAAGACCCAGAAATCTCCCATAGGATTTGAAGCTGTCGGATATTTGAATGGCTAGCTCCCTAGTCGGAGCTACAATTAATGCTCTTATCTGTCTATTCTCACTAGGTGTTTTTTTTGCCTCATGTAGTTTTTGTAGTATCGGTACAGCAAATGCAGCTGTTTTACCTGTTCCCGTCTGAGCACAACCTAATAGATCCCTTCCTTCCATAAGCAATGGGATCGCTTTTGTTTGTATAGGTGTTGGTATTGAATACCCTTCAGCCCTTATAGCTTTATTAATG
>CAZHLQ010000322.1:0-4179 GCA_964533235.1 uncultured Gudongella sp.
GTTCTTGGTTCTTAGCTAATGCTGAGATCCCTAGACTACGCTCGGGATGACAGGGTATTATTGTATCAATTCCAATATACTGTCATTATGAACTGATTTCCATTTGTTGTCAAGATTTTACTATATTGTCTGCATCATGTCGAACATTGGCAGATACATTGCTATTACTATGAAACCAATGACTACTGCCATTAAAACTATCATTATTGGTTCCAGTAATGATGTCAGCTTTGTAAGTGCAACCTCAACTTCTTCATCGTAAAAATCTGCTGTTTTCATTAGAATATCGTCCAGTGAACCTGATTCTTCGCCAATTTTTATCATGGAGTCTACCATTGGTGGGAATATATCTACATCCTTGATCGATCTGGAAAGTGGAACTCCCTTTCGTATCTGCTCTATACCATCAAGCAGCTTTGTTTCAACAACCTTGTTGTTTACTACCCTGGACACAACCTCCATGGACTTTATAAGTGGGATACCAGAGTCCATCAAAGTTGAAAGTGTCCTTGTAAATCTTGAGGTAATGACCTTAGCTGTAGTACCCTTTATAACCGGCAGTCTAAGCTTCAGCTTATCAAAATTCAATCTGCCTTCCTCAGTCCTGATATATGCACCTATTCCAAAGGATATCAAGCCGATTGCTGCTGCGTAAAGGTACCAGTAGGTTCGAATTGATTCGCTTATTCCAATCAAGAGTCTGGTTGGTCCAGGCAGTGGTACTCCGCTTCCTGTGAACATACCAACAAAGGTCGGCATTACGAATACGAGCATAAATATTACGACTGCTACACTGACGAATGCAAGAGCTGCAGGATAGATCATTGAGCTTCTTACCTTGTTCTCGATCTTGTTTTCCTTTTCAAAGTGCACTGCCATTCTTTCAAGGATAGCGTCAAGATTACCACTGACTTCTCCGGCTTCAACCATACTTGTGAGTATGGATGGGAATACAAGTGGATGCTTTTTCATTCCTTCTGAAAGAGCCAGACCCTTTTGTACGTCGTCATTGACTGATCCTACTGCTGCCTTCAGCGTCTTGTTTTCTGTTTGAACCTCCATGATATCCAGGCACTTTACTATTCCAAGACCTGCATCTATCATGGTGAAGAACTGCCTGCAGAATACTGCCAGGTCTTTTTTCTTTACCTTCTTCTTGAACAGCTCAAACCTTGCTTCCTCTCCAACGTCTCTTTCTACCTGGAGAGGCATGTAGCTGTTTGCCTTGATCATGGCGATTACGTCTGCTTCACTGGCTGCATCGAACACGCCCTCGACAGTCTGACCGCTTTTTGCTATGGCTCGGTACTTGTACTTCATACGCCTCACCTACACAATGTATTTTTTGATTTCTTCCTGATTTATTGCCTGGGTCAAGGCTATGTCCTTCTTGATCAAGCCTCTGTTGTATAAATCAACCAGCGATGAATCCATGGTCTGCATCCTGTACTTTCCACCTGTTTGTATTGCAGTGTCTATCTGGTGGATCTTGTCCTCACGTATCAGATTCCTAATAGCTGGAGTTGCTATCATTATCTCGTGGGCTGCGACCCTCCCCTTGGCATCTGCCTTTGGAAGTAGCTGCTGGGAGATTACTGCCTGGATTACTGAGCCAAGCTGCACTCTTACCTGCTGCTGCTGATAGGGCGGAAATACGTCGATGATTCGGTCTATGGTTTTGGCAGCTCCAAGGGTGTGAAGTGTTGAAAGGACCAAGTGACCGGTCTCTGCTGCTGTTATTGCTATTGATATAGTATCCAGGTCCCTCATCTCTCCTACAAGGATGACGTCTGGGTCCTGTCTAAGGGCTCCTCTAAGTGCATTCGCAAAGCTTTGTGAGTCTGAACCTATCTCTCTTTGGTTTACTATAGACTGCTGATGCCTGTGCAGATACTCGATAGGGTCTTCAAGGGTCAG
The DNA here is from genome assembly GCA_964533235.1 of uncultured Gudongella sp. Taxonomy (GTDB): domain Bacteria; phylum Bacillota; class Clostridia; order Tissierellales; family Tissierellaceae; genus Gudongella. Next base: position 1,918 of record CAZHLQ010000322.1, read on the forward strand.
AATGTGAACATTTCTCTCTCTGTTGATCTGGTCAATCATAGTAGCCAGAGTTGTTGACTTACCACTTCCTGTTGGTCCAGTTACGAGTATCAAGCCTCTTGGAAGTCTTGTCAGGTCGCTTATAACACTTGGAAGTCCAAGCTGCTGCATGGTCGGGATCTCAAGTGGTATGATACGTAGTGCCATACCATAGCTTCCTCTTTGCTTGTAGGCGTTGACTCTGAACCTTCCCTTACCTGGGCTTGCGTAGGAGAAGTCGATTTCTCCCTTATCTTCAAGTACAGCGAACTGCTTTTCACTTAAAGCCTGCCTTACAAGGCTTTCGGTATCGTCCGGCTTTAACGGGACATCTCCCAGATGAACGAGGGATCCGTTGATCCTGAGATTCGGCGGTATACCTACTGTCATATGGATGTCTGATGCAAGTCTCCTTAAGCCTTCCTCTACTATTTGATCGATATTCAATGGTCTCCCCTCCTATCCAAGGGTAAAGCCTACCCTCATGACCTCTTCAAAGCTTGTCTTACCTTGCTCTGCAAGGGCGATTGCGGATTCGAACAGTGTAGTCATTCCCTGCTTTAATGCCTCATCTCTAATTTTATCTGTTGTAGCACCTGTATCTATTAGCTTACGGATCTCTTCATTGACCGGCATAATCTCATGAACTGCAGCTCTTCCCGAATAGCCTGCATTGCATGCGTTACAGCCTACAGGCTTGTGGAGTACCAGAGGTTTTTCCGGGTCCATACCAAGCATCTTTATCTCGTTGTAGCCTGCCTCGTAGGGCTGCTTACACTTGTTGCAAAGAGTTTTGACAAGACGCTGGGATACTATCCCTATTACTGCTGAGGATACTATATAGGGCTCTATTCCCATATCTATAAGTCTGGCTATGGTCGAGGGGCTGTCGTTGGTGTGAAGGGTGGAAAGAACAAGGTGTCCAGTTATCGCTGCCCTTACTGCTATTTCAGCCGTCTCTCCGTCACGGATCTCTCCAACCATTACTATGTCCGGGTCCTGACGAAGTATGGAGCGAAGACCCGATGCAAAGGTTAGTCCTGATTTTACATTTACCTGGACCTGATTGATCCCGCCCAGCTTGTACTCAACCGGATCCTCAACCGTAATTATGTTCTTTTCAATCTTGTTAAGCTCTCGAAGAACTGTGTACAGGGTAGTCGTCTTACCACTTCCTGTAGGTCCGGTTACAAGGATCATTCCATAGGGCTGTCTAAGGATGGTATCGAATAGTCCCAAGTTGTGTTTGCTGAGTCCAAGGCTTTCCTTGTTGAAGTTGAAGCTGGTCTTGTCCAAGAGCCTTATTACGATTTTTTCTCCGTAAACTGTTGGAAGTGAAGATATACGCATATCTATTTCGCGGTCGTTTATCTTTGTTTCTACTCGACCGTCCTGTGGAACTCTTTTCTCAGCTATATTCATTTTTCCGATGATCTTTATACGGGTCACGATTGCTGAGTGGTTCGACCTTGGAAGACTCATTATTTCTCTAAGATCGCCATCTACACGAAAGCGTACTCTTACCTCCTCTGCATATGGCTCAATGTGGATGTCTGAAGCCTTGCTTCTTGTCGCTTGCTCGAAAAGTGAGTTAATAAGTCTAACTATAGGGGCTGAGGCAACCTCTGCCTCCTCAACATCCTCGTAGTCGTTCTCAGTATAAACTGCACCGTCAGTGAATTCCTCCAGCACCTTCTTAGCGCTGGCACCAGAATAAAATCTGTCTATAACCTTGTTTATATCAGCTGCTGTTGACAGGACCGATTCAAGTTCCATTTTTGTATAAAGCTTGATGTCGTCCACTGCAAAAAAGTTCAGTGGGTCTACCATCGCTACTATCAGCTTGTCGTCCTTCTTATCTATAGGTATAAGCTTGTATTTCCTTACTATACTTTCAGGGAGTATGGTTGCAACTGCCTGATTAATTTCATATTTATTAAGATCTATCCTAGGAAAGCCCAGCTGGAACTCCAGGACCTCAACAATGTCCTCCTGGGTTACGTAGCCTAGCTCAACCAGAACCTCGCCCAATTTCCTGTTGGTTCCGTTTTGGGATTCAAGGGCACTATTAAGCTGTTCCGAGGATATTTTACCAGCATAAAGCAAAAGCTCCCCAATTTTTAATGTCGATTTCTGCATGTTTTACCCTTCTCCCATTTGTGTATTTAAGCTAAAACATATTGATGCTTATATATGGTTGTCTATATATGACAGAATATTTCAAAATTGTTGATGCATGGTTTT
>CAZHLQ010000323.1:0-1756 GCA_964533235.1 uncultured Gudongella sp.
CCATCAACAAACGTATTGAAAACCTGCCCAACAGTCTGCCGTTCAAGAACTTCAGGACTATTGGCAGAAATATACTGCCCGTCTTGCTCAGGATGCTGAATAGAAACAGGTATCCCATTCCAAGAAGCGGGATACTTACCAAGCTCTTCTATTGAATGAAACAACGGGCCAGCACTACCACAATGCACACCTTCTACCATCATCACTACAGGAACGATCAAATGCTTTCTTCCCATGTACGTTTCCATACGAGGTTCATAATTATTTGCCTGCACCTGATACATACTGATTATTGCAGTTGTCATTGTTTAATCACCACCTCCTTTACAATCTATATTATCAGGAGAATGAAGAATAGCTGGAGCAGGAGAGGCAGACTAGGGCAAATAAACCTGCCCATTACAAGTAAGTGTAGTTATTTCCCTAGTCTGCCCTAATAGCCTGCTCACTTTTCTAGTTCTTCATCCTCTCGAGGTGTTCCTTTCCGCGGAGGGCGTTCTCTCCGTGTTGGTGTATTTTCATTCGCAAGTTCCTTTAATTCAGGCGTCAATATCCTTTCACTTGTTTGCTGGAGCTTTTTGATATACTCCACTTCCTCATCTTCCAAACCAAGGAAGAATGTAAGGAACGCTTCAAACGGGATAAACTGCTCTGCTTCAGGATTGTACGTATAATGTTTCAAGGCAAGCGAACGAATCTGACCAATATCTGCTTGATCCTTAACAGACGGTGCATATAGATCCTGCCATTTTATTTTGTACGTTTCTTTTTCAGGCTTAGGAAGCACTCCAAACTCGATACAACGGTCAATGGTTGCTCGAATGATCTTAGGTTCAGCATATTCTTCCCGTCGCATTTGGATAAGGTCGAGCCAGTTATCTTTGTCTTGCGTAGAAGCAAGATCACCTCGCTCACTTCCTGTAAGAATACGCTTAGGAATACCAGTAATAGCAGAAATCATCTGAATCTGGATATCAACGTGCATAGACGGGTCAACTACCTGCGGCTCAAGGCTATCGAGTGTAACACCTTCAAGCATGAGTATCCTTCGCAGATTATTTTCAAACTCATCCAGCTGGCGTTTCAATCCCTCTTCCGTATCTTTCGTCAGCATGTATTCTGGATCAATTTTACCTGCATATCCAGGTCTAGCACCTCTCCAGAACATTTCAGCAGAACCGCCTACTAGCTTTTCAAGGTCTTTCAGACGGTTAAAAACAACTTCTAGAACAGGAGCACCTTCATACTCTGATTCAAGGAGATCGAACGCTACATGAACAATCCTTGACCGATGGATGCTGACAGTTCGGCTCTTTTTAGATGATACTTCTCCAATGTCTACTTCATAAATAAGAGGCATTCCATATTCAGGTGAACTTGTATCATCTTCCCAATCTTTGATCTGAATAACATTCTGTCCAAACGGTTTCAAATACAGCAATTCACGTCCTACTCCAGCAGAAACAGGTCGTATTAATTCTTCAGGACTATTCACATCATTGAAACCAAGAAAAAGAAGAGCATAATTACCGAGGCAGGCTAGCTTGTCCACTCTAAGGAAATTCTGTTTTATGTGCAATTTCCTATATAAATTAGACCAAGCTGATTCGAGTTGAGTATCATCGTCCCTGTGGGTTTCTACTAGTTTGAAATCTCCACGCCAAGTAGATTTTACGGGACGATCTATAATGGCTTTCGCCATATCCTGACGGGTGTATGCGGCAAGGAGGTCGTTGTACCGTATTGTTTGTGGGTA
>CAZHLQ010000324.1:0-10154 GCA_964533235.1 uncultured Gudongella sp.
CGTTAATATTATATCTTTTATGAGGCAAGGGGTTTTCTGTCTATGCCTTGTCACAGGCTGATTATATTCAAATAATCATAGCTTTGCGATATCTGTTCGGTATCCCTTATCCTTGAAGTCTATTAGATCTATCGATCCATATATCCTCGCCCTGGCATCCTCATAGGAGCCTGTTGCTGTAAGGCTTAATACTCTGCCTCCATTGGTAAGGAGCTTGTTTTCTTCAAATTTAGTACCATTGTGGAAGAGCATCATGTCAGCAGGAAGGTTTTCTATACCCTTTATCTCAAATCCCTTCCTGTAGTATCCGGGATAACCACCTGAGGTCAATACAACGGTAACGCAAGGGGTGTCCTTCCATTGGATATCATCATCCTTAAGGTCTCCTGACAACGCTTTGAGAAATATCTCCCCAAGGTCGCTATTCAGCCTTGGAAGCACTACCTCAGTCTCCGGATCGCCGAAGCGGACATTGAACTCAAGAACCTTGGGGTCGTTGCCTTCTATCATAAAGCCTATGAAAAGGATCCCCGTAAAGTCGTGACCATCTTCTTTCAGACCTTTTTCAATTTTATCAAGCACAGTTTCCCTTATTATGTCCTTTAGCTCCTGTGTAAAAAGAGGGCTTGGTGAATAACAGCCTACGCCTCCGGTATTTGGTCCCTTGTCTCCGTCAAATATTTGCTTGTAATCCTTAGCGCTTTCCATAGGGAAAAGCTTATTATGAGACACAAAGCATAGCAATGACGCTTCCGTTCCTGTGAGAAATTCCTCTACTACTACTCTGTCACCCTCTCTGCCGAATACCTTGTCCTGTAAGCTCTCCTTTAAGGCTTTCTCTGCAGTCTGTCGGTCCTCGCATATGGTTACTCCTTTTCCAAGACATAGACCATCAGCCTTCACTACAAGAGGATAGGAAAATTCCTCGATCCCCTTGAGGGCATCATTTAAATCGGTGTATGTCCTGTACCTGGCTGTCGGTATCCCATGATTTATCATAAATTTCTTGGCAAAATCCTTACTCCCCTCCAGCTGAGCGCTGAATGCATTTGGTCCGAATATATTAAGTCCAGCCTCCTCGAAGGAATCGGTTATTCCAAGTACCAATGGTTCCTCGGGTCCGACTATAGTAAGGTCTATCTCATTTTCCTGGGCAAAATCCAGCAGCCTGTCTATATCTTTAGCTGCTATTCCAACATTTGTCGCAACCAGTGAGGTCCCGCCATTACCAGGTGCACAGTACAGCTCTTCAATTAGCTCAGATTGGGAAAGCTTCCAGCAAAGTGCATGCTCTCTGCCGCCACTCCCGATTACAAGTATTCTCATAGCTTACCCCCTAGTGTCTGAAATGTCTTATGCCAGTAAACAGCATCGCCATATCATTTTCATTTGCTTCCTCGATCACTTCATCATCCTTGACAGATCCCCCCGGCTGGATAACAGCTGTAACACCTGCAGCAGAAAGCGCTTTTACAGAATCTCTGAAAGGGAAAAATCCGTCAGATGCAAGTACCGATCCAGGCGCTCTGTCGCCTGACCTTTTGATCGCTTCCTCAACTGCCCAGAAACGATTTACCTCTCCAAGTCCGATACCTACCGTCATCTTATTCTTTGCCAACACTACACCATTTGAGGAAATATGCTTGGCGACCTTCCAGGCAAATATCATATCCTCAACTTCACTGTTTTCAGGAAATCTCTTAGTGACAGCAGGCATCTCATGACCAAGAAGCTGTTGATTTGAGTCCTGCAGCAGCAGCCCCCCCTGTACCTGTTTCAGTTGAAGCCTTGCAGGCTCATCGATCCCTGCCCCTTCAAGAACAAGAAGTCTTAGATTCTTTTTCGCTGTAAGTATCTCCATTGCACCGTTACTGAATGTGGGAGCTATTATTATTTCAAGGAATATCTCTTTAAGCTTTTCTGCGATCTGAACTGTAACCTCTCCATTGAGAGCTACAATCCCTCCAAATATGGATTCCGGGTCACCGTTATACGCCTTATCAAACGCCTCAAGAAGAGTGGTGCCGCTTCCGACCCCACAAGGATTTGCGTGCTTTATTGCAACTGCAGTCGGCTCATCGAACTCTTTTATGAGAGCTATGGCGCCATTGGCATCATTTATATTATTGAAGGATAGTGCTTTTCCATGGAGCTGTTTTGCCCCGGCTATGGTTCCTGCGAGCCCTGTACTCTCAACATAAAAGGCGGCTCTCTGATGTGGATTCTCCCCATACCTCAGGCTGTCTCTTTTCCTGTAGGGAAGAGTCAATAGCTCTGGGAAGGAGACCTCCTGACTGCTGTTGAAATAATTTGCAATAAGGGCGTCGTAGTATGCGGTAAGAGAAAAAGCCTTCCTTGCCAGCGCTGACCTGGTCTCTGGTGTGGTTATCCCGTTCATTCTTAGCTCTGCCAGAACAGTGCCGTAATCAGCCGGATCTACTATTACTGTAACATCCTTATAATTTTTTGCTGCTGCCCTGATCATTGAGGGTCCGCCAATGTCTATGTTTTCGATTATCTCCATAGGTGTAGCGTCCGGCCTTGAAACTGTCTCTTCGAATGGATATAGATTGTTTATGACCATGTCTATTGGAACTATCCCCATCGATTCTACAACTGATTTATGAGAATCAAGATCTCTTCTAAAAAGTATACCACCATGTATGAGCGGATTTAGGGTCTTGACCCTTCCATCCAGTATTTCGGGAAATCCGGTAACCTGGTCTATCTCTAAAGCCTCGATCCCATTCTCCTTTAAAAGTCTGTATGTGCCTCCTGTGGAGACCAACTCCCATCCAAGGCTTTCCAAGCCCTTTGAAAAGTCAACTATTCCAGTTTTATCATACACGCTAATGAGAGCTCTCTTCATATCATATCTCCTGCCTTTCACAAAACTCGGAAACAGCGTTTACCAGAAGCTTGTGTTCAACCTTAAGTACCCTTTTCTGCAAGGTCTCTACAGTGTCCTCAGGAAGTACATTTACTGCCTCCTGGAACAGGATAGGCCCTGTGTCAGTACCCTCATCCACCATGTGGATAGTAGCCCCGGTTATCTTTACTCCTGCATTCAATACTGCCTGATGGACCTTCTCGCCATAGTAGCCCTTTCCACAAAAGCTTGGGATCAGTGATGGGTGGATGTTTATGATCCTGTTTCTGAAGTTCTCGATGAAGTATCTGGAGAGCACTCTTAGCCACCCTGCAAGAACCACAAGCTGAACGCCTTCTTCGATTAGAATATTTGCCAGCTTTTCATCGTATTCCTCAGGTGCCATTCCAAGCCACTTGACGTATTCAGCCCTTATGCCGGCCTTCCTGGCACGTTCGAGTCCAAATGCATCCTCCTTGTTGGATAGAACAACTGCGATCTCACCGTTGATCTCTCCTTTTTCACAGGCATCTATAAGTGCCTGTAGATTGGTGCCTCCACCGGAGATCAACACTCCTATTCGTTTTTTCTCCATAGCTCTACACCCTTTTCTCCTTTGATTATCTCGCCTAGGACGTAAAAGTCCTCATTTCTCTCCTTCAGGAAGCTCATTATCTTTTCTGCTTCACTAGCCGAAGCTGCCAGCACCATTCCGACGCCCATATTGAAGGTCCCATACATTTCCTTTTCCTCAATGCTTCCCCAATTCTGGATCAGCTTGAAGATCGCAGGTGTATCGATGACACTGACATCGACCTTTGCCATAAAACCTTCCGGCAGCATTCTGGGAATATTTTCGTAGAATCCTCCACCAGTTATATGCGACATACCCTTGACTTCAAAGGCTTCGATGATATCATATACTGGCGTTCTATATATCCTGGTGGGCGTTAAAAGCTCTTCTCCAAGCGTTTTACCCAGTTCAGGATAAAACTGATCAAGGGAGAGCCCCAGCTTTTCAAGGAGAAGCTTTCTAACCAAAGAAAACCCATTGCTGTGAAGTCCACTGGAAGGAAGTCCGATAATGACATCTCCGTCCTTTATATTTTCGCCTGTTATGATTTTGGGTTTATCAACTACTCCAACGACAAAGCCTGCAACATCATATTCGCCGTCATTATAGAAGCCTGGCATCTCGGCTGTTTCTCCGCCTATTAAAGCGCAACCAGCCTTCACGCAGCCATTTGCCACTCCTTCGACTATGCTTGCCATCTTCTCAGGCACAAGCTTTCCAGTCGCTATATAATCAAGGAAAAACAGTGGCTTAGCTCCCTGACAAAGGATGTCATTTGCGCACATGGCGACGCAGTCCTCACCTATAGTGTCGTGCTTATCTGTTAAAAATGCCAGCTTCAGCTTTGTGCCTACGCCATCTGTACCTGATACCAGTACCGGCTCCTTCATATCCGTCATATCAAGCTGAAACAGACCTGAAAATCCGCCCAGCTCTGAAAGTACTCCAGGGATATGTGTTTTTTTAATAAAACTTTTTATAAGCTGGACCTCCTGGTAGCCTGCTTCCTTGTCCACGCCTGAATCCTTATAAGTCAATGACATTTCCTTATCCTCCTGTTATTCTTTATCCACCGGATAGCTTCCGCTGAAGCACCCCTTACAGAATCCATTGTCTCCACCTGTTGCTGCTACCAGCCCTTCTAGGCTTATAAAGTACAATGAATCCGCCCCTATCTCATCGGCCACTTCATTTATACCCATTCTGCTGGAAATTAGATTTTCCTCTGAAGGTGTGTCAACTCCAAGGTGACAGCTGTGCATAACTGGCGGCGAAGCGATCCTCACATGGACCTCCTTTGCTCCAGCACTCTTAAGCATCTCAACGGTTCGTTTCATAGTTGTTCCTCTGACGATTGAATCGTCGACTAGAATCAGTCTTTTCCCTCTGATATTCTCCTTTAGAGGATTTAGCTTTATTCTGACGCCTTGTTCCCTGATTTCCTGGGTAGGCTCAATAAAGGTTCTACCAACGTATCTATTTTTGATCATTCCTTCTGCGTAGGGGATCCCTGATGCTTCGGCATATCCTATAGCAGCCACTATTCCGGAGTCTGGGGCACCTATTACTATGTCCGCGTCAATTTCAGGGAATTCTTTATACAATCTCTTCCCGACCTCGAACCTTGCCATATAGACGCTTTTCTCGTCCATTGTGCTGTCCGGTCTTGCAAGGTATACTAATTCAAATATACAAAGACTTCTCTTGGCTGATTCCTTGAAGATGCTCCTTAATCCATCCTTATCGATAGCGATTATTTCCCCTGGTTCGACATCCCTGACGAAGTCAGCACCTACTGCATCAAAGGCGCAGGATTCAGACGCTACCAAATAATCACCGTCAAGCTTGCCTATAGAAAGAGGCTTGATCCCGTGAGGATCTCTTGCTGCAACCATCCTGTCGCTGGTCATTGCAACGACTGCGTATGAGCCTCTGACTTCCTTTAGTGCCTTTATCATTGCCTCATTTAAGTCATCCTTATGGTACTTGGCGATAAGGGCAGCGATAACCTCAGTATCAAGATCTGTCTGGAATATGGAGCCAGTGTCCTCCATTTCGTCTCTGAGACCTCTGAAGTTTACTATGCTTCCGTCCATAGCTATTGCCAGGGCTCCCCTTCGATATCCAACTACCAGGGGCTGTGCGTTGACCTTATTCTTTGCTTCAAACTGGGCTGCATACCTAACGTGACCAATTGCGATATTCCCTCTGAATCTTTCCAATGATTCCTTCGATACGACCTCGTTAATAAGACCCAGATCCTTAATATAGTCGATGAAGCCGTTGTTGTTCACAGCCATACCGGTGCTGACCTGCCCTCTGTGCTGCAGTGCATACAGTCCGTAATATATGACTGGCGATACGTGATTTTTTTCAGCACTGAATATTCCAACTATACCACTCAATGGTATTCCTCCCTATTTTTGGTTTAACTCTTCATCAGCCTTAATGGTTTCCTCGGCCAACCTTACCTTATAAGCCTTGAACTTCTCTCTCAGCTCAGGATACTTGACAGAAAGGATCTGTACTGCCAGAAGCCCGGCATTCTCTCCACCATCGATCGCAACTGTTGCCACAGGTACTCCCTTGGGCATCTGAACCACTGACAATAGGGAATCAAGGCCGTCCATGGTCGATGACTTTGCCGGTACTCCTATTACAGGAAGTGGCGATATACCTGCCAGCACTCCTGCAAGATGTGCAGCCTTGCCAGCAATTGCCACTATAACCTCAGTTCCTTTTTCCTCTGCACTTTCAGCAAATTCCTTTGCAACATAAGGTGTTCTGTGAGCGGATATTACTCTAAGCTCATTATCCACTCCAAATTCCTCTAATACCTTTATTACCTTATCGCCTATCGGCTTATCAGATGCGCTCCCCATTACTACGCTTACCTTCATCCTGCAACCTCCTATTCGAAATATCTGACTCCGGAGACGAATATTCTCTCCTCGCCTCTTATTTGTACGTTCTTGTAGATATTTTTACCCTTTCTGTCGATCGACGCCACTGTACCCAGCACTCTTCCGTCAGGGCTTGTCATGGACTCGATAGCCAACTGTGCTCCCACAGGATTGAACTCCCCATCCCCCGTAGGTCTTTCTCCCATCACAAACTGAGTAGCTACCTTGCCTTTGCCTATCATAGCCTGCCCATTCTTGCCGAGAAGCACTCTTCCCTCTTTGGTTGCTACAGGTGCTGTAAATATTTCTCCCACAGCCATCTCGTTGAACCAAGGTGAAAGATTGCTCACAACCTTTATGTCCACCAGCTTTGAAACAAACTCACCCATCCTGTTATAGGAGACTACAGTTGAGCCGGCATTCCTTTCAGATATTTTACCTTCCTCTATAAGACCCAGCTTCATGAGACTGTTGAAGCCTGTACCTATTCCAAGGATCAAGCCGTCCTTTATCATAAGGTGTTTTTCTAACGCTTCTACTAGTATCTTGTTCCTGAAGAGGATATCGATAAGCTTTCCTGCAGACTCAGGCTCATTCCCCAAAAGAAAACCATGAGCAAGTCCTAGTATCTGACACTCTTCTATTTTTTCAGCGAGCTTCCTCACTGATTCCTCGATATGTTTTTTATCCAGGCTCTTGAAAACCAATGTCTCTACCTGAGCTCCGGCATCCCTAAATGAAGCCTCCATGTCGTATTCTCCATGGGTGCCTGTAAATATTGGGATCAAAACTCTTGGCTTTGCAAACTTGATGCTTGAAGTCCTGCGTTCACCTTTACTGTAGATCAGCTCCTGAAGGAATGGTTCACCCTCATCCTTTATTGGGAATACTTCTTGAAGCACTTCCGTATACCTTTGCTGAAGCTCTAAAAGTGGTATCTCTTCACCATCAATGTTTATCGCTTCATTTGCTTGAGTGTGCCCGATCAGCTTCCAACCCCACTCCTGTGCTTTTTCGACAGCAGCTTCGTCCAGCTCTAATATCAGATTGCCTATAAGAGGCATGTATATCTCCTTACCTCTGACGTCGAAGCTGAAGCCTATCCTGTTGCCAAGTGCCATTTCAGCTATCGCTCTTGCTATGCCTCCAATTTTTACTGCAGCTGATGATAGGATCAATCCTGAATCAGCAAGTTCCTTCACTCTCTTATATTCAGTCTGGAGCTGATCAAGATCTACAAGCATATCCTTGTCTCTTTTCAGTTCTACCAGGACAACTGGTGAGCCTGTCTTCTTGAACTCCCTGGAAACCATACTTTCGACCCTATCTGCAACAACGGCAAAGCTGAAAAGCGATGGCGGTACGTTGATATCCTCAAAGCTTCCGCTCATACTGTCCTTACCTCCAATTGAAGGTACATCCAGAGCCTTTTGAACCATAAATGCTCCAAGAAGCGAAGTAAATGGCTTTGCCCATTTAATAGGATCGTCTCCAAGTCTTTCATAGAACTCCTGGAAGGAAAGTCTTGCCTTCTTGACATCTCCTCCCATGGCGGCAAGCTTTGCCAGGGATTCGACTACTGCATAATAACCCCCATGGAATGTGCTCCATTTAGCCATTTCAGGATCGTAGCCGTAGGTCATTATTGAGCATGTCTTAGTATTCCCACTCATTACCGGGAGCTTTGCAGTCATACCCTCTTGAGGGGTAAGCTGGTGTTTCCCGCCAAGCTGCATAAACACACTGCCTGCTCCTATTGTGTTGTCGAATCTTTCCACCAGTCCCTTTTGCGAGCAGGTATTGAGCTGAGACATATTACTAAGGAAGTTCTCCTTGGTATTGTCCCCCTTGACCCACTCAGGCAGTTTTGTAAGGTATGGAGAACCTTCTGGCTCTACAACCTGGACCCTGGTTTTTTTCCTGATCCCACTTGTCTCTATAAACTCTCTGTCAATATCTATAATGGTGTTTCCGTTCCACACCATCTGTACTCTGTTTTCATCAGTTACCCTCGCGATCACCGCTACATCAAGGTCCTCATCCAAGCATAGACCTCTGAAGCTTTCGAGATCCTTTTCAGCTATAACTATTGCCATTCTCTCCTGTGACTCCGAAAGTGCTATCTCTCCTCCATCCATTCCCTGATACTTTACAGGTACCTTGTCAAGATCTATGAAAAGTCCGTCCGCCAGCTCGCCAACTGCTACTGCTACCCCGCCAGCTCCAAAATCGTTGCACTTTTTTATCAGTCTTGTCGCTTTAGGATTTCTAAACAGTCTGACGATCTTTCTTTCAAGTGGAGGATTGCCCTTTTGGACCTCTGCGCCTGCTGTTACCAGAGCGTCACTCTTTTGCTCTACGGATGATCCTACAGCAGCACCTAAACCATCTCTTCCTGTTTCTCCTCCGATCAGTAGAACCAGATCCGTTGGCTCAGGTTTCTCTCTTAGGACCCAATCCTTAGGTGCAGCAGATACCAATGCTCCCAGCTCCATCCTCTTTGCCATGAAACCATCGTCGTAGACTTCGTGGATAAAGCCTGAAGTGCCTCCTATCTGATAGCCATATGAGCTGTAGCCGTCCATTGCAGTTCTTGTGATCTTTCTCTGAGGCAGCTTTCCCTTTCTTGTTTCCTCAAGGCTTTTTCTTGGATCAGCTGCTCCTGTGATCCTCATCGCCTGATATACGTAGCTTCTGCCTGACAGTGGATCTCTGATTCCTCCGCCAAGGCAAGTGGAAGCACCACCAAAGGGCTCTATCTCAGTTGGATGGTTATGCGTCTCGTTTTTGAACATCAGCAGCCATCTCTCGGTTTTCCCGTCCACATCAACGTCTATTTCTACGCTTGCTGCATTTATTTCATCCGAGATCTCCTTATCATCAAGGAGTCCCTTCTTAGTTATCTCTCTCATGTTTATAGTCGCAAGGTCCATCAATGACATCACCTTGCTGTTTCCATGTGCATATTGTCTGGACTCCATATAGCTGTCGAGGGCTTTTTGGAAGAGCTCCTGATAGCTTCCAGCGTCTAGATTTACTTCCGTCAGCTCGGTCATAAAGGTGGTGTGCCTGCAATGATCAGACCAGTAGGTATCAAGCATTTTAAGCTCAGCAATGGTCGGGTTTCTATCTTTGGTTTTGAAATAGTTTCTGCAATGAGTCAGGTCATCAATATCCATAGCAAAACCCAGGTCTCTCCTAAGCTTTTTTAACTGCTCATCATCGGATTCTATGAAGCCCTCAACAACAGGTATCAGATTGGTGTTCTCCATCTCCTCCTGCCAGTTGAACTGATCCAAAGGCACCTCCTTAGCTTCAGTAGGATTTATATAGTATGACTTAAGCTTTTTCAGATCTTCCTCACTCAGTCCTTTGACCTTAACCAATCTTGAGGTCTTCACTCTGACCTCATCAAATCCAAGATAATTTCTTACTATAGCCTCAGTTGAGTGCTGTCTCTGGTCGTACTGTCCCTTATGGTACTCAACTCTGAAGGCAAGCTCACCCTGTGATGGTTCAGCATTTACATATGGGACGACATCCGTTGAAGGATCGAACAATAGCTTCGTCCTTATTTCTTCTGCCTGCTCATCTGTTGCATACACCAGGTCATAGATAGTGGCTACTGAAATAACTTCTATGCCGTCTAATTTTAAATATTCCTTAGCCTCCTTAAGTAGCTTTTTACCCTCGATGTTGTGTTGAGGCTTTTTCTCGATTATGATTCTGTGCTGGTCCATTTTATCCTCCTTTAAAATCAAAAGCCCAGACGGGTAGGTAAAAGCGAAACCTACCCGCCTGGGCTTTT
>CAZHLQ010000325.1:0-2719 GCA_964533235.1 uncultured Gudongella sp.
ATATTACGAAGATATTCAAGGATTTCAGGAATACCGACACATTTATTCCAAACCTTGACCTTGATCCCGATTGGCATGTTGTTGAAGAATCGGAGGTTTTCAGACAAAATGACATATACTATAGATATGTAGATTATGAAAGAATAAAATGGTAAGCAAAGGACGCCTTAATTGATAGGCGTCCTGACTTTTATTATATAGCTGAGAAAGGATCCTCCTCCATATTTTCATTCCATAAATACTCAATGAACCTTGCTGCCTCAAGAGCTTTGTCTCTTCCATTATACTTTTCTACAAATGCAAGTGCCATGTCGATCCCTGCAGAAACACCAGAGGATGTCCAGTACTTTCCATCCACAGACCATCTTGCCCTTGGAAGCCACAATACCTCAGGGTCAACAGATTTGACCCAGTCGAAGGATATCTTGTTTGAGGTAGCCTTCTTTCCCTTAAGAAGCCCTGTTTTTGCAAGTAGTGCAGAACCGGTGCATACTGTCATGCAGTACGTGCTTCTATATACAAGCTCCTTTACCATATCCAGGTAGGATTCATCATTTACAAGTGGTCTTACTCCATAGCCTCCCGCGATAAAGAGTATCCCATCCTCCATGAATTCCTCAAGAGAACTGGTATGTACAAGAAAACCATGTCTGCTCCTTATAAGTCCCCCTTCCAAGGATATATACCTTAGGGAATAACTTTTTCCAACATTCCCAAATACCTCCACTGGACCAAAGACATCCAATGTCTCAAAATCATCAAACAATAAAATATTGATGTCCATTGTGACCTCCTTCCTTAGGTAGCTATTTCATCTAGAAGTTTTTCAAAGGCTTCCCTGAAGCCTGTGTCCTGATGCTTATTTCGCTTGGCTGGTTTTGACAGATAGATCCCTCTTTGCCTAAGCTCTCTGTGAAAGTGCCTTGAGTTTAGCATTCCATCTATGTTTTCCCCTGTGATCCTGATGCCATTTTGATTAATGACATAAGCGCCCTTAGCCAGGCACATTGCTGCAAGACCATTGTCCTGGGTAATTACTGCGTCTCCCATAAGGGAGTGATTGGCGATGTAGTAATCCGCACTGTCCCTGGAGTTGTCAACAGTTACAACCTGGGCATAATCATCATTGATCACATGGGAGTGATTTTTTACTATAGTCACCGGGATCCTCCTGGTTCTTGCGATCCTCACTGCAGTATCTACGACAGGGCACCCGTCAGCATCAATATATATCCTCATATTGCTATCTCCTCAAGAAATCCAAATTAATGTTGTCAAAAAGCTAGATACCCAAAGATTGGCATATATTCACTAAATCGGCAAAAAACTAACTCCTTGCATTATTTCGCTCATCGAATTATAATCGTAGTATTATCCTTGAAGGTCGTGTTAATATGGACAAACACAAAAATCATATTTTAAGAACTGCATATATTGCAGGATTACCAATAGTTGTAGGATATTTTCCCATAGCAATGGCATTTGGTCTCCTGGCAAAAAATACTGGCTTATCAATAATTGACGCTTCGCTTACGTCGCTATTGGTCTACGCAGGGGCATCTCAATTCATGGCGCTGGATCTTATTGCCGGAGGTGTTGGAGCAGGGAGTATAATACTTGCAACCTTTCTTTTGAACCTGAGACATATGATGATGTCAGCCTCTCTTTCAGTAAGTCTTAAAGAAGACACCAAGCCTTTCCTTCCAATAGTTGGATTTGGCATAACAGATGAGACCTTCTCAGTATTGTCCTTCAACAAAGAGAAGCTACATTTGGCTTATGTACTTACTGTTTGTGCAATGGCATACGCTTCCTGGAACCTTGGCACCATAAGCGGTTATCTGGTAGGCGAGGTACTTCCGCCGTCACTTCAAACAGCTCTCGGACTTGGACTATACGGACTGTTTGCAGCCCTCTTATTTCCATCCTTCAAGGTGAAGACGGCCTACGTCAAGCTCAGCTTGTTAGCAGGGGTCACCTACGGTCTTATATTTACGTCCGGGTTTTTTGGATCTGGCTGGGATATAATCGCTGGTATAGTCATTTCATCCATAGCCGGAGTGTTGTTATTGGGAAAGGAGCTGGAGTGATATGAACAGTTTTATCCCAATGATAATAGGAATGGCATTGGCAACATATATCCCAAGATTGATTCCCCTTCTGCTGCTTAAGGAAATGAAGCTTGATCCAAAAGCGAGACTTTTTCTGATGCTTATACCCTATACCTCGCTAAGCATACTTATAGTGAGAGGCATACTTACCGCATCCCCTGATGAAATGCCGGCAGCAATTGTTGGGATCGTAGTATCAGGAGCATTATCCTACTGGAAGGGGAACCTTGTGCTTTCTGTGTTTGCAGGGATTCTGGCATCTCTATTGATTCTAAATATTTAACTATACGATTTCATAGCATATACCTCCCAATAACGGGAGGTATATTTATTTTAAACATTATTCCAAAAATAGTTTCTTATAGAATGCTAAAGGGTATTGAATTTACTAATACACTGTGTTAACATGTATATATAATTGTAATCATTACAATAATAAAGGAGGTGTCAACTTGGCAGAAACATTAAAACCAGGCTGCGACAGACCAGCAATTAAAAAGATCAAACCGGAGGCAGTATCATCAACTGAGATCCAGCAAGAGCATAAGGAGGTAGAGTCAATGGTAAAAGTAGGAAAACCTGCACCACTATTTGAAGCACCGGCATTC
>CAZHLQ010000326.1:0-1575 GCA_964533235.1 uncultured Gudongella sp.
ATGTTAACTAATTTTAATATATTTTAAAGTTCAACTACCTACTATCAACTATCTTCAATTGTAATTTGTTCACTGACTTAAAAGTTTTTCTCCCTTATTAGTCACTGAGAGCATCTTAATTGGAGTGGTACTGCAGCTTGAAACATGGCAGCCCGAACACTTGCTTTCGCAGGTTGGAGAGCCCAGGTCCTCAGACAAATAACCCATCCTGATAAGCTGCTTTAGCATATCCTCGAGGACTTCCTCGGATATTTTAAGATTATGTGCAATAAGAGGTTTGGAATAAACCTTGACCTCCTTGATTTCCTTCAATACTTCCTTAAGCATTTGGATCCCTCCTTAAAAACCCAGGATGGTGCCGACCTGGTACACAACTACGCTAAACACCCACCCAAGAACGAAGGGGTAAACAGCCATAAATGCAGCCCATTTCCAGGAGTTGGTCTCCTTCTTGACGGTTGCAATAACAGCAGCACATGGGGTGTATAGCAGCGTCATAACAAGAAATGATACAGCTGAAAGTGGCGTAAACGCTGACTGTATAGCAGTTATAAGCTCTGTTCCCTCGCTGACTCCGGCATAAACCATTCCGAGGATAGCAACAACTGCCTCCTTGGCAGCAATTCCAGCGAATAGACTGACCGATGCCTGCCAGGTCCCAAAGCCTGCTGGTACAAACAGTGGAGCTATGAACTGCCCGATCCTTCCAAGTATACTTTCCTGCGAATAGGGTTCAACTCCAACTGGAAGCACTGAGAGTATCCATAGGATAGATACGACTGCGAAGATAACTGTACCTGCTCGTTTTACAAAGTCCCATACCTTTTCCCACATGTCCCTTACTACACTTGATGCCTGCGGAAGACGATAGGGTGGAAGCTCCATGATAAAGTGAGAGGATTCTCCCTTAAACAAGGTCTTGCTGAATATTTTACCCATCAACAAGGCAACTGCGATACCCAATGCATAGATTATGAAAAGCACCAAGCCTCCATTGTTTGGGAAGAAGGCTGCTATAAACACGAGGTAGATCGGGAGCCTTGCTCCACAAGACATAAAGGGGTTTATGAGTATAGCGATCATCCTGTCCCTTTTGTTCTCCAGGGTCCTTGTTGACATAACTCCTGGCACGTTGCAGCCAAAGCCGATTATCATGGAAATAAAAGTCTTTCCATGAAGTCCCACCGCTCTCATAATGCCATCCATTATATAGGCGGCTCTCGCCATGTAGCCTGTATCCTCCAGGATAGCCAGGAAGAAGTAAAGCACCATTATAAGAGGCACAAATACAAGAACTGAGCCTACACCTCCTATAAAGCCCTCGATTACAAATGAAACTAGCCAATCGGGGGAGTTAATCGATGTCAGTAGTGAGCTTAAGCCTTCACCGATCATGCCTACAAATGCTTCTACATAACCCCCTAAGAAATCTGAACCTATGATGAAGGTAAGCTGGAATACAATATACATTATCAGCCCGAATATGGGCAGACCAAATAGCCTGCTTGTAAGCACCTTGTCTATTTTATCAGTGGTTGTAACTATTTCGTTTTCCGGTCTCTTAACACTTTCCTT
>CAZHLQ010000327.1:0-1874 GCA_964533235.1 uncultured Gudongella sp.
AAACCTTTGAAAAGCTATCTAAAAACGATTATAAGCTGATCTGTAAATATTGGTCAGTTATCTCAAAGAAAGCTGAGATTCCTCCTTACCCTAAGAATCGTAGGATGACAAAGGTTTGGAAGTCTCTACTGGAGAAGGCCAAAAAAGAAAAAGAACTTCAGAACAGGAAGTGATTTATGCTGAAGGAACTAATAAAAGCCAGAGTTCCGGCGATATTCATAAAGACCTCTGAGGAGATAAGAATACAAAGTATTTTATCACAAGCTTTACAGGGAGCTTATAACCACTCTAAGGCTCATATCTTTCTATGGAGTCCTACCAAGACAAGCACCTACTCTTTGGATGAGGATACATGGGCAGACATCAAAATTCATAAAGAGTTTGAGGATGTCATCACCTATGACTCTGTGCTTAGGCTCATAAAGCCTGAAGAAAGCAAGATCAACATAATGGTTTATCTCGGCACTAATTATCTTCTTGATAAGAATCTCAGGGCAAGGAGCTATGAGAGTATATACAGAATCATGGAGATGGTAGTACAGGCTAAACAGGCCGGAGACTCCATAATTCTGACAGGATCACATAATCATTTACCAGATGAATTATCCAAATTATTCTATGTTTGTGACATTCCATTGCCTGATCTCGACGAGATAGAAGACACTTTTAAGATAATTGTAATGGAATATGTGTCCGCTCTTGGGGATAAGTCTTTGATGAAATCCTTGTTGGCAAAAGTACACAGAGCCGCACAATTAGCACAGGGCCTGACCCTAATGGAAGCTGAGAATGCCTTCACTCGCTCCTTACAGATACATAATGACATTGATTTTCCTTTGCTCATAAAGCATAAGGCATCAGCTATAGCTCAGTCAGATGTCCTCGAACTGATGGATACAGATAATTATCCTATGGATAACGTGGTCGGCTTCGATGCGTATAAGAAGTGGCTGGAACTCAGGTCTTTATGCTTTTCATCGAAACAAGGCAGTAGTAAATTAAAACCACCAAAAGGAGTTATTTTAACGGGATTCCCTGGGGCTGGTAAGAGCATGGTAGCCAAAGCCACTGGGAATTTTCTTGGACTTCCTGTGATAAGATTTGACTTCTCAAGAGTTTTCAGATCACTTGTTGGGGACTCTGAAGAAATGATGGAGAGAACTTTAAAGATATTTGACGCTGTATCTCCGGCGGTTGTTTTTATCGACGAGATAAATCTATCTATGGGCGGGGCATCAAGCACAACAGTAAGTGACTCAGGCGTGATGTTGAAGCTCCTACAGATGTTTTTGACATGGCAACAGGAGTTCTCAAAAGTATTTATTGTAGCAACCGCTAATTCATTGGACACTCTACCTCCTATGTTATATAGAAAGGGCCGTATGGATATGGTTTATTTCTGTAACTTACCGGATGAAAAGCAGCGTAAGTCTTTGTTTGAGACTCATCTTAGGCTGCAAGGTTATTCATCTGAAGGAATTGATCTTGATTTATTAGTGGGCAGGTCTACTGATTACAGCGGAGCCGAAATAGAACACGCTATCAGTGATGCGATGTTTCTGGCTGCGTATAATGATGGTGCTATAAACACTTCCTATATTCTTGAGGCTCTCCACAATATCAAACCAAATTCTGGTTTTCTTGGGGAATCCTTTAATCGGATGGTTCAGCAGTTTAATTACATCGGAGTTATCGACGCATCAACAGGTGAACCTGTAAGACTGAACTCAATAAAGTAACGCACGTAAAATTTTTCTTGACATTAACATGCCAAAAGCATACCATTCTTAACAAATAAAACACCCTCATTGAAAGGAAGAAACTATGTCAGCCGTGACACAGAAGAACAAGGACAGGGCTAAAGCCCTTAGAAC
>CAZHLQ010000328.1:0-6440 GCA_964533235.1 uncultured Gudongella sp.
GGCGCAGCTTGGTAGCGCACAAGTCTGGGGGACTTGGGGCCGTAGGTTCAAATCCTATCACTCCGACCATGAATAAATGCCGTTCTTTTACTAGAACGGCATTTGATATTTTTTTGTAATTTTTCATGTATCCCTATAACCAGGTATCCCTAACTGAGGCAACAAGCTCCATTTCATGTTTCTTCTCTCTACCCATCAACTGCTCAACAGATTTCCTAACATCGGCTCCTTTGAATAGGACATTATATATTTCTCTTGTTATAGGCATTTCTATCCCAAGATTTTTTGAAAGACTGTAAGCAGCTTCAGCAGTCTTGATACCTTCAACGACCATACCGATATCCTGAACTGCCTGCTCCATAGATAATCCCTTTCCTATAAGGATCCCTGCTCTTCTATTCCTGCTATGCATGCTTGTACAGGTAACGATAAGATCTCCGATACCGGATAATCCAGAAAACGTGTCTGCTTCGGCGCCGAGAGCTACTCCAAGCTTGGACATTTCATAGATTCCTCTTGTCATTAGAGCAGCCTTAGTATTGTCACCGTAACCAAGGCCATCAGAAATTCCTGCGCCAAGAGCAATAATGTTCTTTAATGCACCACCAAGTTCCACTCCTGTAACGTCAGGATTTGTATAAACTCTGAAGGCAGGGCTTGAAAATACATCCTGTACAAGTTCAGCAGCTTCTTTGCTTTTGGATGCGGAAACAACTGTTGTAGGTATACCTCTAGATACCTCCTCAGCATGAGAAGGACCAGATAAAACAACAAATCCGTTATTGGGATAATATTCCGCAACTATTTCTGATATCCGCTTCATTGATTTTATCTCGATTCCTTTTGCTACATTTACGAAAATCTGCATAGGTGAAACCATCCCTTGGATGTTCTCAAGAACGCTCCGAATACTGTTTGTTGGTACTGCAAGCAGAATTATTTCACTATCAGTTAAAGCATCTTCTATAGTTGTGGAAACTGTGACACTGTCGGGTATTGTTATGCCTGGTAGATACTTAGTATTAGTCCTTTCCTCTCTAATTTCTTCAGACTGCGCTTCGCTTCTGACCCATATATGGACGTTATACTCCTTCTCTGCCAGTAATAATGCCAAAGCTGTACCCCAACTGCCTCCTCCTAAAATACCAACTTTAGTAGTCATTCCATCACCTGCCAATCTTGTTTTCATTTCCAGCAAGCAAACGCTTAATGTTTTCTTTATGTCTGTAATACCCAAGCAATGCTAAAATTAATGTTAAAGCAACTAAATATTGATCATTTACAAATATCCCAAGGGCTGTGAGTATAAATAGAACTGATAGAAATATCACTGAACCTAAGGAAACGTACCTTGTGACCAAAGCGGTTAATATACCTATTGCTACACTTAATAGAGTGGTAGGAAAGCTTAAAACTGCCATGACAGCAATAGTTGTAGCTATTCCCTTGCCCCCTTTGAAGCTGAGAAATACTGGCCAATTATGACCAATTACAGCAAAAAGAGCAGAAACGTATCCCCCTAACGAAGCGTGTAGATATGAACCAAGCAATACTACAACGATACCTTTGGCAAAGTCCATTAAAAATGTCAATACACCAAGCTTTTTGCCCATTATCCTGACTGCATTCGTTGCACCTGCATTCCCACTTCCATGATTTCTTATATCAATTTTCATAAACAGCTTTCCTACTATATAAGCTGAAGAAAAACTCCCGATAAGATAGGATAAGGCTGCTACAGCCAATAGCTCCATTTTACTCCCCTTTTTCCCTGAACTCAAAAATTATTGGCGTTCCAGCAAAGCCAAAATGGCTTCTTATTTGATTCTCCAAATAACGCACATAAGAAAAGTGCATCAGTTCCTTTATGTTTACAAAAATTACAAATCTGGGAGGTTTTACAGAAACCTGAGTACCATAGTATATTTTTGCTCTCTTACCCTTATCCGATGGTGGTTGGTTCATTAGGATCGCTCGATTTAGTATGTCATTTAATACTCCTGTGCTTATTCTCATATTGTAGTTATTGTTTACAATATTGATCATCTCCAACAGCTTATCCACTCTCTTACCTGTTTTAGCTGAAATGAAAACTATTGGAGCGTAATTTATAAAGCCAAGGGTCTCCCTTATGTCCTTCTCATGACTGATATAGGTCTTATCATCCTTGTCTACAATGTCCCATTTATTGACTGCTACAATGATTGCTTTCCCATTGTCATGTGCATAGCCTGCTATTTTCGTATCTTGTTCTGTAACTCCTTGAGTGCCATCAACTACAAGTACACAAATATCTGCTCTGTCAACGGCTGTAAGCGTTCTTACAACAGAATACCTTTCAACCTTCTCAGTTATATATCTCTTTCTTCTCAAACCAGCTGTATCCACGAAAATGTACTTGTTGCCTCCGTGCTCAAAATAACTGTCGATTGAGTCTCTGGTAGTTCCGGGGATATCAGTTACAATTACTCGTTCTTCTCCAAGTATATGGTTTATAAGCGATGACTTACCAGCGTTTGGTCGTCCAATAAATGCAACCCTTATGGTTTCGTCATCTCTTTCCGTCTCGCTGCTTGCTGGGAAAAACTTAACAACCTCATCTAAAAGGTCTCCTAAGCCCAATGATTGCTCAGCAGATACTGCCATTGGTTGGCCTAAGCCAAGCTCATAAAGCTCATAAAGCTCGTCAGGCGTCTTTTTGTTGTCAATCTTATTTGCAACGAGAATCACATTTCTCCCAGATTTTCTCAATATCTCAGCAATTTCTTTGTCTGTCGATGTTAATCCCTCTACACCATCAACAACAAAAAGGATAGCGTCAGCAGTTTCTATGGCCATTTCAGCCTGTTTCCTGATATTCTGCATGACAATATCATCCTTTTCCGGCTCAAGGCCACCTGTGTCAATCACTGTAAAATGTCTGCCAAGCCATTCACCTTCAGCATATATTCTGTCTCTGGTTACTCCTGGGACGTCTTCTGTTATTGCTATCCTTCTACCAGCCATCTTATTGAACAAAGTTGACTTTCCTACATTAGGACGACCTACTATGCATACTATCGGTCTGCTCACGACCTCACCTCTTTCATAATTGATTTAATAAATTCATAACCATCAACTGGTACAAGCTTAAGTCGGCCATTAAGTAAATCATTGGCCTGACTTAGTGTCATGTTATCCAGAAATATATTTTCATCCCTTTTCATCATTGATTGAGGAATGAAAACCGCATCATAAAATCCCTCTTCAAGAACCTGGTCAACAAGATCACCACCGGTCACCAAACCTGATACAGTTATCGTCTCACCAAAAAAGTTGTTCTTGATAGGTATTACATCTATCTTTAATCCGGGTATCCGTTCAGCTATAATCTTAGACATCTCCGAAATAAAGTTGAAAGCAAGCCTTCCAGTAGCTATTAAAAGCTTTTTATCAGACTTGATTTGCTGAATTTCAATAAGTGAGTCCTCAATTTCAGCTGAAAAGGATCTTAACAGTCCAACGCCATTCTCATATTGAGGGAATCCCTCATACGAATCATAATCAGGTAGTTCTCTTTCAGAAACGCAATAAAACTCATCTGAAGCAAACACAAATCTAGTGCCATGACTTTTTAAATACTTCGTCTGTAGCTCCTCCACCTGTTCTACAAGTATTGAAGCTGATGTTTTATCGTATATTTCTAGCTTATCCAAACCTTCTCTGTACTTTGTTATACCAACAGGTACAACAGCTACCGAATTTATAGAAGGGTATAAGGTTGAAAGATCATCTATAGTTCTATCAAGCTCTAATCCGTCATTTACTCCGGGTACAAGTACGATTTGGCAATTCATTTCTAAATTCGCCTCATGGAATCTCTTAAGGGTTTCAAAAATGGTCCCTGCGCTTTTATTTCTAAGCATCCTTATTCTTAAATCAGGATTTGTTGTATGCACAGATACATTTATTGGGCTTAACTTATAATCGATGATCCTTTGTATATCATCATTTTTCATATTTGTCATTGTAATGAAATTCCCCTGCAGAAAAGAAAGTCTAGAGTCATCATCTTTAAAGTAAAGTGTATCTCTCATATTTGGAGGTAATTGGTCAATAAAACAGAACATACACTTATTCTGGCATGTCTTCGCCTTATCTATTAAAGGGTTGGTAAAGATTATCCCTATATCCTCACTAAAATCCTTTTCAATTTCAAGCTCCCAAAGCTCTCCGTTTGTCTTCTCGATTACAACTTCAAGTACCTCGTCTGAAACAAGATACCTGTAATCGATTACATCCTTCACCGGTATCCCATTGATACTTACAAGTATATCCCCTGGGTTTACTCCAAGCTCATCAGCTATGCTGCCAAGAACTACGTCCTCGATTATATTTCTAGATTCCTTGATATTTGTAATTTCCATTTTGCCAACCACCTGAATATAAAATTGATAGCCTACAGATGACTGTAGGCTAAATTCCTGGACTAATAAAGAGGAAACTTATCGCAAAGGTCATAGACCTTCTGTCTCACCATGTCCTTGTCGCTTTCGGGACTTAGTGCTAGATTCATTAGCTCTGCAATTTCCTTCATTTCGACTTCCTTCATACCTCTTGTCGTCATGGCAGCCGTCCCGATCCTGATTCCACTTGTTACAAATGGACTCTCTGGGTCGTAAGGGATAGTGTTTTTGTTGGTTGCCATACCTACCTCGTTTAGCATAGCCTCTGCAGCCTTACCTGTCAAGCCTTTATTTCGAACATCTATAAGGATAAGGTGGTTATCTGTTCCGCCACTCACCAACCTAAACCCATACTCCTTAAGACTTTCAGCTAACGCGTTGGTATTTGTAATGATTTGCTTTTGATATGCCTTGAAGTCATCCTGAAGAGCTTCCCCAAATGCCACAGCTTTTGCAGCAATGACATGCATCAGTGGACCCCCCTGGATACCAGGAAAGATTGCTTTGTCTATCATCTTTGCATATTCAGCCTTACAAAGTATCGCTCCTCCTCTCGGTCCTCTTAATGTCTTATGTGTCGTAGTAGTTACAAAGTCAGCATAGGGTACCGGGTTCTGATGAAGACCAGCAGCAACTAGACCAGCAATATGAGCCATATCAACCATTAGATATGCACCTACCTCATCAGCTATCTCCTTGAATCTTGAAAAATCTATTTCTCTTGGGTATGCGCTTGCACCAGCAACTATCATCTTCGGCTTTTCTCTTATCGCTATCTCCCTTACAGCATCGTAGTCGATCATCTCTGTCTCAGGATCTACTCCATATGCAACAAAGTTATAATAAACACCAGAAATGTTTACCGGACTACCATGAGTCAGATGACCGCCTTGGGAAAGGTTCATGCCAAGTACTTTATCTCCTGGCTTCAAAAAAGCAAAATACACTCCAAGATTAGCATTGGAGCCTGAATGAGGCTGTACGTTCGCATGATCTGCTCCAAATAGCTGTTTTAGTCTGTCAATTGCTAATTCCTCCGCTAGATCGACCACTTCACATCCGCCATAATACCTTTTGTTTGGATACCCCTCAGCATACTTATTGGTCAATTGGCTTCCCATAGCCTCCATTACAGCTTCAGATACAAAGTTTTCTGAAGCGATAAGCTCAATATGCTTGTTTTGGCGATCGATCTCCTTTTGGACTATCTCCATCATTTTTGGATCTGATTTCGCTAAGTTCGTAAAATCCATAAACATGACCCCTCTCGAATTAGTTTAGATCAATAAATTGATTTCTCTGATTCTTTTGTTCCTTTATTTTGTATATTTGAGCATGATCTCGATTAGCTTATCCATATCATGTTCGTTTCCTTCTGGAGACTTTAAGAGGCAGTGCTTCATGTAGTTTTCAAGGATCAGTCCCCCTACATTATTCAAAGCACTCCTTGAAGCTGAAATCTGAATAAGGATGTCTCCACAGAATTTGTCCTCTTCGACCATTTTCTGTATACCTTTAATTTGCCCTTCTATTCTCCTTAACCTTACTATTAAAGAATCCTTGTCAGTCAAATAAGATCCCCCCTATAGCTTTCTAGTCATAACTATAATACTTTCATCCTTCTTAGCAAATCCTTTATCAATTAACCTTATTACAATGAAGGATACTGCAAGAAATAGTATCCCAACTCCAAAGCTCAGGAGCTCATGGTTTGCATTGCCAGAATCCTTAAACAGCATGTTTCCTACTACAATACCCATTATCAAAAAAGCAAATGGCACCATGTAAATTATTGTAATATACTTCATGATATTTTTTTGTATCGCCTGCAATTCTACAAAATCACCTGGCTTAGCATCAATATTATTTTTAAGAACCACATAGTGGGGTTTTACCTCGCAAGAACTTGCGCAGCTATTGCAGCTACCTCACCCTGATGTTCTTTTTACCTCCAGCTGTACCTTGTTTTCTCCCACATATCCGGTTACATATCCG
>CAZHLQ010000329.1:0-1710 GCA_964533235.1 uncultured Gudongella sp.
GCGAGCCGAGCCGCTGCAACAGCGCGTCGCAGCGGCAGTGGAGGCGCTGCCAGCCCCCGCCCTGGTGAACTCGCCGGCGGCGGTCAGGAACGCAAAGCAGCGCCAGGATGAGCTGGCAGCGGCGGCGACGGCAGCGGCAGAGCAGGCGAGGCAGGCCGAGCGCGCGGCACTGCTGCTGCGCATGCAGCTTGAGACGGCACAGGCGCAGCTCGACGCCCTGGGCGGGGCTGACGCAGCAGCTCAGATCGAGGCGCTGCGTGCTGATCTGGAACGCCGGAGCGAACAGCAGAAGGTTGCCCTGGAGCAACTGGAGCGGTCAGCGACTGCTGAGCGGCAGCGGCTGCAACGGGCGCTCGATGAGCTGCGGGAAGAGCGGGATAGCGCCGTGCGCGACCGTGAAGCGCTGCGCACCGAGATGCAGGCGGACATCGACTACTGGCGCACGCATGCCGGCGAGTGGCAGGCGTACGCAGAGTCGCTTGAGCCGCAAGACGATCAGCCATCACCTGGGCCAGGGCTGTAGCGCCCCGCCCTAGATCACTTCTGCTGCTTGTCGGCAGCCTTCTTCTCAATGGCGGCCAGACGGCCGCGCAGCTCGGCGGCCTCATCCTGGGCGCGACGGGTGTCAACCTTCGCGTCGGCGAGCGCCTGACGGGCCCGCGAGGCGTCGCGCTCGGCGGCCTCGATGCGGGCCTGTGCGGCCTGCTCGGCGATGCGCGCGGTCGATGCGTCACGGGCGGCGCTCTTGGCCTCCTGTTCGGCCTGCGCGGCGCGCTGCTCGGCCTGCTCCAGGCGGCGAACCAAGTCATCGGCGCGGGCGCGCTGAGCCTCCTCCTGGGCTTCCAGGACTGCCGCCCGCTGCTCGGCAGCCTGACGGCCGGCCTGTGCCTCAGCCAGCGCCCTCTGGGCGACCTCCAGCGCGGCGCGCAGCTCGCCCAGCGTCTCGGCCTGCTGCTCCACCTTCAGCTGCACCTTGGCCAGCTCGACGCGGGCGGATTCTGCCGCCTGCTGCTCGCGCTGGACCTGCTCACCGAGGCGGGCGATCTCCAAGGCACGCTCGTCGGCCGTGGCCTGCGCCTGGTCGCGCGCTGATGTCAGGGCGGCGACTTGAGCGGCCAGCGCCTCGCGCTCGGCTTCCAGGTCTTCGCCGGTCGCGGACAGCTCGGCGGCCTCCTGCTGCGCTTGGACAAGCTCGGATTCGACCTCCGCACGGGCGGCGGCGGCGCCTCGGGCCAGCTCGCGGCCAAACGCATTGACCAGCTCGGCGGGCAGCTCGTAGGCCGCACCCTGGGCGACCGGGCGGGCTTGCCGCCAGGTCGTCAGGTGGCGGTGGACGGTGTTCGGGCTGCCGGTGCCCAGCGCCTCGCGCACATTGCGGATGCTCGGCTGCTGACCGGCGCCGACCAGCGCGTCAGCAGCGGCGGCGACCTGCTCGTAGGTGACCCCTTCGCGTGCCATATCGTATCTCCTTCCGTATCGTATCTGTGTATTACGTATCGATACAGATACGATACGCGATACAGATACGATACACAAGCAGCCGGATACGATACGAACGACCGTTCATCGCCGAAAAATCGCGCCCCGGCCCGGAGGGCCGGAAGATCAAGGTAGGGAAGCCGCAGAATTCGGGAAGAATCGTACGCTAAGCCGACTTGGCTTAAGTGCGTTTCCTGTTCCACTGCTCCCTATTCGGGATTTGGGGAGCAA
>CAZHLQ010000330.1:0-3597 GCA_964533235.1 uncultured Gudongella sp.
AAGTAGGTGATCATAATGGATAATTTTCAGGAATTATATTCTAAAATGTCTGACGAGGAAGAGTTTTACTTTAAAAATAGACTAGATAATCAAATTAACTGGTATGACGATAGGAGCATGATTAATCAAAAGAAATTCAAATGTTATAAGACTATAGTAATAGCTTCTTCTTCGCTTATCACTTTCCTCATTGCTTTTTCTGAGATCAACTTAATAGTAAAAATATCTGCTGGATTGCTTAGTGTTATGATCACGACCTTTGAAGGTATTTTGAACATAAATAAGTACCAAGAAAACTGGATAGAATATAGAGCAATCTCTGAAACTCTTCAACACGAAAAATATATGTACCTTTATAATAGTGGTGTATATAGAGAAAAAGAAGGTAGATTTGAGTTTTTTGTGGAAAGAATAGAGAGTATTGTTTCGAAAGAAAATATCAACTGGGCTAACCTTAATAAAAACGAAAGGGGTAATAAGCAAAATGGCTAAGAAAATTTTTATCAGTTACAGGGCAGATGAAGAAGGCTCAAGGTATAAGAACCTGCTTATAGCTTGGACTAAATCAGATAATGGTTATTTCGATCTTGATTATAATGATACCTCCATTGGTACGTCAATAAATTCCGTTAATTCTGATTACATAAAAAGTGTCATCTTAGATAAAATTAGAGGCTGCAAAGTATTCTTGTGTTTAGTTGGAGAAAATACTAGCTCCTCTGATTGGGTTAATTGGGAGATAAAAAAGGCTGTAGAACTTAATAAAAAAGTTGTAGCAGTAAAAATAAAAAGTGAGTACACTACACCAAATAATCTTTATGGGATAGGGGCTACCTGGGCAAAATCATTTAATTATGAATCAATAAAAAAAGCCATAGATGGTTAATCTACAGCCTCATAGGTTTCTTTAAATATATCTTCCCTAACAGGGTATTTTTCGCCTTTTACGCCAGTAACAATCCAGTCGCCTGGGTTTGCATGCATAGTTCCCTCTAGAGTCTGTATGTCAACGTGTTTCTCGGTTTGGTAAGCTTCGATTAAAACTTGTTTTTTTAAAAATCGCTGAACAGGTTTTAGCATTTGTAACACCCCCTCTTATTAATTATAACATTTATTGAACAACTAATCTATAAGATTAGGTTGATTAGAAAATTGACTTATTAATCAACACAGGGTATTATTATTGTACAAGGTGAGTAATTCACCACTACAATAATGACAAGTCACCGACGGGTGACACTACCAAGAGACTCTGTGTTGAACAGAGTCTCTTTCTTTTTTGGGTTTATTCGCTTATAACCAATAATGCTAATATTTATATAATCTGGTTACTCTATATTGAGTTTGGCTTCCTCTAGGGTGCCATTGATATTATCTGACATTTTTGAAGGCTCTTTTCCCATTGATTAGGTTAGAAATGCTTTGCGTAAATTGGAGGAATACAAAATGTCTTCTACTAAGGACTTAAGTCCTGTAACTTCCCTTGTTTATGAAATTATTTTTGGAATTTTAGCAGTAATAGCTGTTACTGTAGCTATACTTGACCTATCAGGCACAATAGTAATCAACCAGGGATCATTTCTGTATTCACTTGACTATGGTATATTGATTGTTTTCGCAGCTGATTATTTTATACGGTTATTCGCATCAAAAGATAAGCTGTTGTTCTTTAAGAAGAATATTCCTGATCTTATTGCAATTATTCCTTTTAGCTCCCTATTTAAGGCATTTAGACTTATCAGACTTACGAGAGCTTTAAGGTTTACTAAGCTTGCAAGACTTACTAAGTTCAGTCGCTTGTTTGCTTACTCAGCCAGGCTTTATAAAAGATTCGCTGCATTTTTCAAGACCAATGGCCTGATATATGTAATCTATTTTACTATAGGAACAATCTTCCTTAGTTCGGTTGCGATCTCTTATGCTGAGGGAATGAATTTTCTTGATGCTTTATGGTGGTCGTTTGTGACAGCTACAACTGTTGGGTATGGAGATATCTCCCCTTCATCTGGACTAGGTAGAATTATAGCTGCCATATTAATGCTTGTGGGCATAGGATCAATCGGAATGCTGACCGGAACTGTAGCTACGTACTTCCTTTCGCCTCAAAAACAACCTCTTCAAAATCCAGGGATCCTCGAAAAAAATATCTTAGACTCTGATGAGCTTGAAGATAATGAAAAGCACGATGTTATTAATTATTTGAGGTATATAAAGTCTAGGAGATAAGTAGTATTTAAGGGGTGATATTTACTGGAATATACAGAAGTAAATACTATTTATAGGCTCCCTCAACCTTAAGCAGAGTGATGTGATTTATTGCACATCAATGACCAACATTTTAATAAGTTTTCACTTTCAATTTTTCATTCTGTCAAATATAACTGTGGTGTAATTGAGTAAGTCGTTGAGATATTATGGAGGTGCTCACCATGTCAAACAAATTCGGCGGACCATGGACACTTATAAAGTTGAGTCTCTTAAAAAATTACTTAGATGCTTACGTTAAGGTTTTCAAAAATCAAAGATACTTTAAGCTGATTTACCTAGATGCTTTTGCAGGTAGTGGTAAATGTGATACATCTGCAGGTGAGGTGTTTGGCTCAGCCAAAATTGCACTTGATACAGATAGATTTGACGAATACATATTTATTGAAATTATAAATGAGAATGTATCTAGATTAAACCAACTAAAGCGTGAATACCCAAACAAAAAAATCACTATCTTCGAGGGTAACTGCAACGATATAATCCCTAATATTATACGAGACTATGACTGGAAATACACTAGAGCATTAGCTTTCTTAGATCCTTATAAAATGGAACTTTCCTTTACAACTTTAGAAAGCTTAGCTGCTACTAAAGCATTCGACATTTGGTATCTATTCCCATTGGGCCAAGTAACAAGATCGCTTAGAAATGACGGGAATGTATTACCTTCCGACATCGCTAAACTTAACAATTTGTTTGGTGATTCAGATTGGAAGTCGAAGTTATACTATGTTGAAGATCAGCTAAATATGTTTGACGAGGAAGAAACTAAGCGAAAAGACCAAACTAGTATATGTTGCTACTTTATGAGCAAAATGAAATCAATCTTTTCATTGGTATTGTGCCCTATTTGTCTAACTAATACGAACAATACACCTTTATTCCTTCTTTTCTTCTCTGTATCAAATCCTAGTTCTAAGGCTCAACAAACTGCGAAGAATATCGCTGGATATTTAATAGGTAAAGAAAATAAGTTCCTTTGTGAAAACAAAAAGGCATAATGCTTAAAATAATTCTCAGTACATATGTTCGATATAAATAAATATGGTATAATTAGCTTAAAGTATAAAAAAGGTGTGATTGAATGGATACTATAAGCAGGAAATCTATGTTGTATAAAACTGGCGTCGAATATGGAGATTATACTCTTAACCATGTACAAGGATGTTCACATGGTTGTTTATATCCTTGCTATGCTTATATGATGGCTAGAAGGTTTGGAAGAGCAAAAGATATTGACGATTGGATGAAACCAAAATTAGTAGAAAATGCCACCGAACTCTTACAGCAAGAGTTACCTAAACTAAAAAGTAAAATCAGTTCCGTGCA
>CAZHLQ010000331.1:0-6229 GCA_964533235.1 uncultured Gudongella sp.
TTTTATACTCAGATCTCTAATTACATCCTTCTTATAAAATAAGTAAACCATCCCCATTAGGCAAGCAAATGGAATAATATAGTTAAAAGAGACATAACCAATTACTGTAATCAACATCTTTTCCAGTAGAATAGCACCTAAAATTAAAATAAAATATGTAGTTAATTCCGCAATTTGATTTGCAATAGGAATTGCAGCATCTCCTGGGATCATAGATAGTGCAGTTGATGATGCTGCAGCTGCTACTGATAATTTTAGGACTGTTGCCTTTTTCTCATCAAGCGATTCAATCATATCTTTTGTGAATTCTGGTGAGGTTACAAATGATGATACAACAAAAATTGATATCAAAGCGATTATAAGTAACAGTATTACTGCCACCATGCGATTGGATCGTATTAAGTTTTTTAATTCAGTCATACGCTACCCCCTATTCAGCTAATTCTGTTAAAACGCTTTCAAATGCAAAATTTTTGCCTGCATACTGAATACCAGTCAATTGTATTATACCATTTAAAAAATTAGAACCCATCAAAATGGTTAATATTACCATGTCTAGGTGGGTAATGTATAACTTATTCAGTACAATTCAGGCACAAAAGGGTAGCTTCGTTAACCAAATCAGAGATTTGGACTTCGCTACATCTGACCTAAGACGAAATCAAAGATTTCTGTAAGGTCATTAGACTGTCTCAGTTGGCTAGTATTCAAAATCAGAATAAGTATCCAACAATATAAATAGCAATAATTATTAAAATTATAGTCAAGCAACCACAACCACCTTACTCTGGAGGTGCAGCTTTTCTCTTGCTACCATAATCATTTTGTGATTCTGAAGCAAGAAGACCTGTCAGAATGTTCCTGTCAGGTATCCTTACCATGATAAAACCCTCCTATATAAAAGGATTTATGATCAATTCCAGTCTCTGAATATTTTCATATGTCCTAAATATAAATGACTGAGCAGCCTGAATGGATATTGGTTGATAGGTATGTGCCGCTAAATTTCTCATATCCCTATAGTCACGTAAAATCATATCAAGAGAATCATTTCCTAGCTCTTCTATCCAATAATATACACGTTTTCTATCTTTAAATCTTATGTCACTTCTATGATCGTATCTAAACTCCTTCAATTTATCATCACTAGCAATAAGAACAAAAGTAATATACATCATCACCTCAGCAGCATTCCCAAATGGTTGAAGTAATGATGAAACAATATGAGTCTCCGTAAGAAAAGTGGAGTGTATTTCAAATGTAACTTGTCCGCTTTCAAGCAATGGCATCACCCCATGTAATTTGCTTTTTATTCTCTTATTAGCCATTTCATCATTAGGTATATTCCCAACTCTTAACCTTGCTTTTACTTCTAAGTTAGGAATGTCTATGTAGCCTACTTGTCCTGATACAAACGAGGTACTTTTTGTTTTAATTCGATCAGCTTCAATAGAAATTATTTTAGCCATATCTTTAGACGATAAAGATCTAATATTCAACTCTTCCTTTGGTCTTTTTACTTTATTATCCATTTATACCACCAACCTTGTTTTTCCAATAAGTTCTTTACAGCTCATTAATTCAAAAAAATCCTGAAAATTATAATCAATTACCTTTTCTAATCCACCGACAGGTTTAATACCAATTGAAATTGGAGCTTCTTGTGCAATTAATTTATCATTTACACCATCACCAATGAATATCCAGTCATCGCTCTTTAATCCGTTCTTACGTAACATAATGTTTACTAGCTCTTCTTTACCTAAAAAGTTGCTTGAATTTGCAAATATTAGATCCCAGTCAATTCTCCCCTTGGAATCAAAAAAATATTCACAGGCTGCAAAAGAATTCTCACGCTCAATTTTAAGATCTTTACAAGCTTTAGCATTCAAATTCTGGATTCCTCCAGAGATTAGAACAGGCTTATATTCAGTTCGATTTAACCTTTCAAAGAATTTTTCAACCCCAGCAACATACTTTGCTGATTCTATTACTTGGTTGAACTTTTCAGCTTTTAATCCATACTTCTGATGAATTCTAATCGTATCTTTTACCCATTTCATATATGCTGTTCCTGAGCCAATCATTCCATATTGATTAGATTTCCATTTTTTCTGTGTTTGGATTTCTTCTCTTTTTGCGGATTCTCCTAATACATCTACTATTTTAGTCCATATGTAAGAAGCGTGTTCTGCGTCTTTAATCATGTGAGGTTCAAAGATTGTTCCTTCTACATCACATACAAGCAGTTTCATACAATGCTCCTTTCTTGATTTCATCTTTAAAAAACAAAAACCAGCCATTAGGCCGGTTACGCAATTTGCTCTGCAATAGGTATTAGCGTCCATTTTACCTACTGCTTCAACGCATCCTTATGAGAATAATTTACCCAATTATTCAGTTAAATAATTACCATATAACTGAATCTGACAATAAATGATAAGTTTCAATCTCGATTTTCAGTATTGATCATATCATCATTATCCAATAGAGTGCATAGCATGTTAACGCATTGGTAATTTCCATTTATTTAGTTCAATTCCAGCCAAAAAGGTCCGTCCCCAATGGCTACTACTGTCCCTTCTTATTGTACCGATACACTAATATACAATTGGTAAATATGTGAAAAGTGTATTGATTGATTCCTCGATTCGTTATATTATTTAATTAGAAAACAGATACAGGGGGGATTCAAATGAAACGTACACTATTAGCAATTTTGATCTTGTCGCTTATCCTTACAGCAGCAGGATGCGCCAAGCAAGAGGAAGATATCATCACCATGGGATTCGTTCCAATGAAGGACGGGGACAAGCTTATAGAATCAGTTGAACCTTTGACTGAACTTCTATCAGAGAAGCTGGGAGTCGAGGTTAAGGGCTTTACAGCCACAAACTATGTCGGAGTAGTTGAAGGACTTGGCTCTGGTCAGGTCGACTTTGGTTTCATACCACCATTTGCGTATGTCCTGGCAAACCAGGAGAGCGATGCACAGGTAATTTTGACATCGCTTAATAAAAGCGGCGAAGCTTTCTACCGTTCACAGTTTATAGTAAGGACTGACAGCGACATTCAGGACTTTGAAGATGTCAGAGGCAAGATCGTCGGCTTCGTAGACCCTTCCTCCACCTCAGGCTACCTGTTCCCTGGAGCCTACCTTGTCAACCAGGGTATAGACCTTGAAAAGGACATACAGTATATTTACAGTGGAGGCCACGATAAATCATTGCAGCTACTGTTAAACGGAGATATAGACGTGGCAACTACCTTTGTAGACGTAAGGGACAGATACAAGGAAGAGTTTCCTACGGCTATGGATGATGCAAGAGTACTAGGATATACTGATAATATACCTAATATAAGCGTTACAGTAAGCGGCAAAATGGATGATGCGATGAGAAGTAAAATCAAGGATGCACTACTCGAGATTTCAGCAAGCGAAGAGGGCAAGCAAATCCTTACAGAGCTATTCAATATGTACGGCTTCGTTGAGGCAACAGACGCTGACTATGAAGTTATAAGGACGACTGCACAGGTAATGAATATTGACTTAGAGAAGCAAGACTAGGAGTTGGACCTATGCTAAGAATAGAAGGGTTGAAGGTAATCTATGACAAAAAAGTATTAGCCCTTGAGAATGTTGACCTAAGTATTGCTGACGGTGAGTTTGTAGGCGTCATAGGATCAAGTGGAAGCGGTAAATCCACGCTTATAAAATGCATAAATCTTTTGGTCAGACCTACGGAAGGTAAAATCTTTATCGATGAAACGAATATCATGAACCTTGACCATAACGGTCTGAGAGATATTCGTAAAGGAATCGGGTTCATATTCCAGGACTACAATTTGATCGACAGATCCACAGTGATCGACAATGTTTTAATAGGACGACTTGCCTACAAGTCGTCCATTCAGTCGTTGTTCAGATTGTTCAGCATGGATGACTACGAAAGAGCATTAAAAGCCTTAACCTATGTAGGTCTTGATGAAAAGGTCTATGAAAGAGCAGACCAGCTAAGCGGTGGGCAAAAGCAAAGAGTTGCCATCGCCAAGACACTTTGCCAAAGACCAAAAATCATCCTTGCGGATGAGCCAGTTGCAAGCCTAGATATAGCATCTTCACAAATGATAATGGACTATTTCCAAAGGGCTAATGAAAAGAAGAATATAACAATAATAATCAATCTGCACGATGTTGAGCTGGCAAAAAAGTACTGTTCAAGGATAATTGCTCTTAAGAAAGGTAATGTTGTATTCGATGGGAAAGCAGGTGAGCTAACAGATGATATCCTTAAAGGAGTATATGAATAGAAAGCTTAAAAGAAACCTGACAGCATCGATCATAGCCATTGCCGCAGTAATATATATCGGCTATAAGATCGAATTCGATGCTGTAAGGATAATCAGGGGCATACCAAGTATGATGGATCTTTTCGCAAGGATGCTGAAGCCAAACCTTTCCTATAGTGGCGAGGTGTTCGAGAAGATATATGAGACCGTTGAGATCGCAATTTTGTCGTCTCTTGCAGGGGTCGCCGCCGCCATTCCTTTTGCATTGCTCACTGCTGAGAACATTAGCCCCAATAGATTACTTAGCAAAGTGTTAAATTCAATTTTTGCTTTTTTCAGAACTATTCCAAGCCTTATTTGGGCTGCGGTGCTGGTAAGCGTATTCAGTATCGGAAAATTCTCAGGGATTATTGCACTGACGATAATTGCATTTTTGATGTCACTTAAGCTCTTCAGGGAATACATTGAGTCGATAAATAAAAATCAACTGGATTCAACACGCTCTGTAGGAGCAACCTCGATTGAAGTATTGAGGTATTGTGTCCTGCCGAGTATGCTGGGAATGGCAATTTCAGTGTTTTTCATAGTCTTTGAGACAAATATAAGAAGCGCAACTATCCTGGGTCTTGTGGGAGCAGGCGGAATTGGGCAAATCATGTGGAGAGATCTTAACCATCTTCGATACGATAACCTTGCAACGTTGATATTGGCACTATTCCTTACTATCCTATCGATCGACCTTATAAGTCTTTGGATAAGAAGCTACCTGGACAAACGATCCATAGCATTTGACAGCATTTATAAATACAGACTTTACAAGATCAGAAAGTCAGTGGCTATACCGGTTTTATTCCTTGTAATATTATCTGTGATAGTAAGCAGTCTTAACATCACAATGGAAAGACTGCTCATAGGATACGAGCAAGGGAAGACCATAGTTACAAGGATGATGGATCCCGACATTTCATATCTTCCAAAGCTGTTCAAGGGAATCGGCGAAAGCTTCTTTATTGCTTTATTCGCTACTTTCACTGGGGGTATATTTGCACTGATACTATCATATTTTACTGCTTTTAATGTGGGTCCCAGTAAAAGGTTATCACTTGTCCTGAAAGGCTTTGTAAATATACTAAGAACATTCCCGCCTATAATAGTAGCCATCATATTCTTCAGAGGAGTTGGTCCAGGTCCTCTGGCAGGAGGGTTGGCACTCAGCATATATACTACTGGGGTGTTGACTAAAATGTACAGCGAGGTTTTGGAAAGCACTCCTAAGAGTATTGGAGAGAGCGTCCTCGTAACAGGGGCAACCAGGTTTGAGGCCTATAGACATGGGATATTCCCCCAAACCTTTGGAAATTTCATAAGCTTATTACTCTACAGGATGGAATCCAACATAAGAAATTCCACCATACTCGGGATCATCGGAGCTGGTGGAATCGGAACAATAATCTCTATGAACATAAACTGGAGAAACTGGGAAAGAGTAGGACTTCTCCTTTTAGGTGTGTCGATAATGATCATTATAGTCGACAGGATTTCAAACTTCATCAGGGAAAGAATCAATTGATAATTCCGCTTTTAGACAACAGCAGGTCATCTGTCAGCTGGACAAGGCTTAAATCCATCGCCTGGATATAGAAAACAATATATAGGTCCTCCTCCTCAAAGTATTTGCCGTAGGTTCTTCCATATAAGGTTATTTCAGGGAAATCCTCGGTAGTATCGCTGTCTGCTGGCTTTCCAAATTCTACAGCTACGCCCTCACTTCTGCCTACTACTTTGAATGACTCGATCCACGATGCAGTAGTCATAATGACTTGGCTGCGCGGATAAGGCATTAGGGTGATAACAATAGCTAAAACTACTATTATAATCAGAATCATTGATTTAAGATATTTCCTCATATAGATCCCTCTAATCAACTAGTTATGTATAA
>CAZHLQ010000332.1:0-6571 GCA_964533235.1 uncultured Gudongella sp.
CAAAGCCTTTATTCATCCTGGAAGAACAAGGATGAGTATCAGTGGTCGATGAGCTATTCAAAGGACAGAGGTGAAGAGCAGGCTGTATATATTGAGATATCAATAGATGCTAAATCGGGAGAGGTCATATCCTTCAACATCAATTCGACTTCTAATGAGGGCAAGAAACCAACAATGGACAGAGAGGAAGCCAGAGCGATCTCTGAAGCATTTATCAAAAAGACTGCACCAGATCTCCTGGATTCAATAAAAGCTGCCATGGAATACTCAGTAGCCGAGTCAGATAGACTTCAGTACTTCACATATAACAGGTATCAGGACGGAGTGCTTGTCGAGGGAGATTCACTTAGTGTAGCAGTTGATCTTTATGACGGAGAGGTAGTATCCTTCAATAAGTCATGGTATAAGGGTAGCTTTCCATCTTCAGAAGGTGCTATATCAAAAGAAAAGGCTTACGATTCACTTTTTGGAAGCGTAGGATTTGGACTTGGTTATCGTATAATTCCAATCGAAGAAAAGGGTATATGGTCTGATCAGGTCAGATTAGTTTATCAGACAGATCCTCAAAAAGCACCGTTCATTGATCCATTCAGTGGAGAGGCACTTGACTATTCTGGTAAGCCGTATAGGGATAAGAAAGTAATTAGCTATGATGACATAGATTATTCCTATGCCAAGTCCAAGATCACACTTCTTGCTGAATATGGCATAGCTTTGCCTGGCAATAGCTTTCTACCAAAATCAAGAATCCTCCAAAAAGATTTCATGAGATTGCTTTGGAGTGCTATGAACTCCTACAGACTGGACAGAGACGTAACAGATGATACTATTTATGAAGAGCTTCTCAATAGTGGGATAGTTAAGGAGAATGAGGTCAATAGGGAAGCGGAAGTATCGAAGGCAGATGCTTCAAGGTTTGCTGTAAGGGCAAAGGGTTTGGCAAAGATAGCTGAGATCCAGGGAATTTATGCAAATATATTTAAGGACTCGGCCAATATAGATTTAGAGCTAAAGGGATATGTGACACTGGCATATGGCTTAGGTATATTAAAGGGCGACAATACAGGGTATATCAGACCAGATTACTTGTTAAAAAGGGAGGATGCTGCCTCGATGATTTTCGAGTTTGCATTCAATTAAGCCCATTAAATAGTATCTTGCATAAGCCAGCTCTTAAGGAGCTGGCTTGCGTATTATTGAATGCTTTACAAAAAACAGATAATGGGATAATATTAATGGGTTGAAGAACAATCAAACAATAGAAGGGATCTGTAATAATAAATGATTAGAAACGATATAAGGAACATTGCAATTATCGCCCATGTAGACCATGGGAAAACCACTCTTGTTGATAGTCTGCTTAAGCAGTCAGGAATATTTAGGGTAAATCAACAGGTTAACGAAAGAGTTATGGACTCAAATGATATCGAGAGAGAGCGGGGGATAACTATCCTTGCTAAGAATACTGCTGTAGTTTACAAGGGTATCAAGATAAATATCGTAGATACTCCTGGTCATGCTGACTTTGGCGGAGAGGTCGAGCGAGTTCTTAAAATGGTAAATGGAGTAGTGCTGCTAGTGGATGCTTTTGAGGGTCCTATGCCCCAGACTAAATTTGTTCTTAAAAAGGCATTGGATTTGGAGCTTCCAGTAGTTGTATCCATAAATAAGATAGACAGGCCTGAAGCCAGGCCAGAAGAAGTA
The DNA here is from genome assembly GCA_964533235.1 of uncultured Gudongella sp. GTDB lineage: Bacteria > Bacillota > Clostridia > Tissierellales > Tissierellaceae > Gudongella. The sequence continues at coordinate 1,705 of CAZHLQ010000332.1, forward strand.
ATAGACGAGATAGTAGACCTTTTCATCGAGCTTGGTGCAAACAGCAGTCAGCTTGATTGTCCTTTTGTTTTCACATCAGCTAAAAAGGGTACTGCCGCACTTGAAACGGGTGGTGATGAGGAGTCTATGGAGGCGTTGTTTGAAACGATTCTTACGTATATTCCTGCACCAGAGGGAGATGCAGATGAGCCTTTGCAGCTCCTGATTTCGACAATTGACTATAATGAGTATATTGGAAGAATTGGTATAGGCAAGGTAGAGAGAGGTACTATTCGAAGTGGACAAGAGGTAACAATAGTTAATCAGGCGCATCCTGAGAGACTCATAAAAGCAAAAATAGCTAAACTTTATGAGTTTCAGGGTCTGGCAAGGGTCGAGGTAGAGTCGGCAGGAATGGGCAGCATCATAGCTATATCAGGACCCTCTGACATAGAGATTGGAGACACGGTATGCGATCCGGAAAATCCAGCAGCTTTGGATTTTGTAAAGATATCTGAGCCTACTCTTGCTATGACATTTTCAGTCAACAACAGCCCATTCGCGGGTAGAGAGGGAGAGTTCGTGACCTCAAGACAGCTGAGGACCAGGCTGTATAGAGAAGTTCAGACTGACGTAAGCCTTAGAGTAGAGGACACTGACTCTACAGATGCATTTAAGGTTTCCGGTAGAGGTGAGCTACATCTGTCAGTTCTTATTGAGAATATGAGAAGAGAAGGTTATGAATTCCAGGTATCAAAGCCGGAGGTACTCTATAGGACTATCGAGGGCAAACGCTTTGAACCTATGGAGAAGGTAACTGTAGATGTAAATACTGAATTTGTAGGTGCAGTTATAGATAAGCTTGGCCAAAGGAAGGGCGAATTAGTAAGTATGTCCGAGTCAAGTGGAGGATATGCCAGATTATTGTTCTCGATTCCGGCAAGAGGTCTTATAGGTTATAGACAGGAATTTTTGACTGACACAAAAGGTAATGGAGTGCTTAACTCCATATTCGACGGGTATCTTCCCTACAAGGGAGATATCCCAAGAAGGAAAACTGGCTCTATAATAGCGTTTGAGACGGGTGAATCTACCAGCTATGGCTTGTATTCAGCACAGGAAAGAGGTATTCTTTTCATAGAGCCAGGAACTCATGTATATGGAGGAATGGTGGTAGGATCAAATCCCAAGGGTCTCGATATAGAGTTCAATGTAACAAGAAAGAAGCAGCAATCAAATATTCGTGCAGCTGGCTCAGATGATGCCCTAAGGCTGTCTACTCCTAAGCTGATGTCATTGGAGGAGGCTTTGGAGTTTATTGAGGATGACGAGCTTATTGAGGTAACTCCTAAATCAATTAGAATTAGGAAAAGTATTTTAGATGCAGGGAAAAGGTATAAATCGAAAAAGTAGCATGCCCTAGGGGGGGAGAGATTTGGAAGCTTTACTCTCATCGTATATTTGGGTATTCAGCAACCTCATTTGGATCAATATGCTTCTTGCCATAGCCTTGGTATTCTTTGAGAGGAGAAATCCTACCTCTACCTGGCTATGGCTTATGGTGCTGTTGTTTCTCCCAGGCATTGGGTTCGTCCTGTACCTTTTTATAGGACAGGATATGTCTAAAAAGAAGGTATTTAAGCTTAAGAGCGAAGAGGATGATTGCTTTGACGTATTGGTAGCTGACCAGGAAAAAAATCTTACAACGAGGGAATTCCTCAGGAGCAATCCTGAATACAAAAGATATGATGATATCGTAAAGCTTAATCTTATGAGCAGTAAAGCAGTTTATACAGTAGACAACGACGTAGAATTAATTTTCAGCGGTGAGGATAAATTCGCTGCGCTCCTGGAAAGTATCGAGAAAGCTAACAAGTACATTCATATGGAATATTATATATTTCATAGCGACCAAATAGGGACAAAAGTTCTTGATGCTCTGACCAGAAAAGCTTCTCAGGGATTGGAAATAAAGCTTTTGATAGATGGCATGGGTGGTAGAAAGATATCAAAAAGAGCCCTCGAGAAACTTAGGTCCGCCGGAGGAGAAACCGCATTTTTTTTCCCGCCGTTTATTCCTGTAGTTAATGTGAGGGTAAATTATCGAAATCACAGGAAGATATGCATAATAGATGGTGAGGAAGCATATTTAGGAGGATTCAATATCGGAGATGAGTATCTGGGGCTCTCAAAGAAGTTCGGGTACTGGAGAGATACTCACCTAAAGATGAAAGGCTCAGTAATAAGCTCGATCCAGTGGCAATTTTTCCTTGACTGGAGGTTTGCAACCGGTAAGGAGCTTGCAGGGTGCCAGAGCTATATTGGAGCAGAGCTAAATGAAGAAAAGGTTGGAGTTCAGATAGTCAGCAGCGGACCTGACTCGAAATGGCCCAGCATAAAGGACGGCTATTTGAAGATGATTACCAATGCTGAGAGGAAGCTTTACTTGGAAACACCTTACTTCATCCCCGATGACAGCATCTTCGAGGCGCTTAAAATTGCAGGTCTCTCAGGTCTGGATGTCAAAGTAATGATACCAAATAAACCTGACCACCCTTTCGTATATTGGGCAGGCTTAAGCTACATTGGAGATCTTCTGGATGCAGGCGTAAGGTTCTTTACCTATGAAAGAGGCTTTCTCCACTCCAAGGTGATGATAATGGATGATCTCGTATCGTCAGTTGGAACAGCAAACTTGGATATAAGAAGCTTTAAGCTTAATTTTGAAATAAACGCCTTTATTTATGACAGCGAGATAAACAGGACACTAACAGAAAGATTTGATAGGGATCTGCAAAACTGTCATGAGATAACACTCGAGGAGTACCACAATAGATCAAGATACATTAAGATGAAGGAATCAATTTCCAGACTACTTTCACCTATATTATAGAGGAGGAGCTATGAAATCAGAAGCGATATTGAAAAGCTATATACTAAACGGCGTTGCTATTGAGTCGGGGGATACAAAAGTTTTTGATCAAATATCCAAGCCTCCGATCTACGAGGTAGTGAGGGTTGTTTCAGGAAAACCTCTTTTTCTGGAAGACCACCTGGAAAGGATGTATAACTCAGGCAGCCTCATAGGATATGATATTGGATACAGCATCGATCAGGTATTAGGATTTTGCAGCCTTTGCATTGAAGAAAACCACATTGAAAACAACAATATCAAGCTGCTTGCAGTGGAAAATGATCATGGAGAAAAGCAGTTTATAGTAATGGCGATAGAAAGCTTTTATCCACCACAAAGCTATTATGAAGATGGTATAAAAACAACTATACTAGATCATCAAAGAGATAATCCAAATGCCAAGGTCCAGCATGGTGACTACAAACAAAGAGTCAAGGATGCCATGGAGAAGGCGGATGCATTTGAGGTTCTGCTGAAGAATATGGAAGGCTTTATTCTTGAGGGAAGTAGGTCAAACATGTTTTATGTTTTGGACGACAGGGTATATACTGCACCCAGCAAGGATGTACTCCTTGGGATCACTAGAAAACATATTATCAAGCTGTGTAAGGACATTGGATATCCAGTAGAGGAAAGAAAGCTCCACGTAGATGATCTGGCTTCGGTTGAAGGAATGTTTATCTCTGGTACTAGTATAGGAGTACTTCCGATAGCATATGTAGATTCAGTGAGGTTGGATTCCGTTAACTGCAACGCTATAAGGAAATTGCTTAAAGCCTATGATAGAATGATATATAAGACCCTTGGATAAGCTCCAAGGGTCTGTTTTTAACTACTGGCGACAAGCTTAGCTATTTCAACCAAGGTAAGTGCTGAAAGCTTCATTCCTTCTACGGTTATGAATTCATATCTGCCATGGAAGTTATATCCTCCTGTGAACAGATTAGGGCAGGGTAGTCCCATAAACGACAATCTGGAGCCGTCTGTACCACCTCTTATAGGTTTTATGATTGGATCGATCCCAAGCCTGATCATTGATTCCTCAGCCAAAGAGATTATGTGATAAACCGGTTCGACCTTCTCTCTCATGTTGTAGTATGAGTCTTTAATGATCAGCTCTGCGACAGTGCCATACTTCTTGTTGATAAAACTCACCGCCTCAGACATAATCAGCTTCTTTCTCTCGAACTCCTCCATAGAATGGTCCCTTATGATATAACTAAGCTCGGTTCTTTCAACCGTTCCATCGATCCTCATCAAATGGAAGAACCCCTCATAGCCTTCGGTATACTCTGGTCGTTGATTAGATGGCAGCATATTATCAAGCTCATATGCAATGTGGATTGAGTTTGCCATCTTATTCTTAGCAGTTCCAGGATGCACATTTCTACCTTTAACAATTATCTTGGCTGAAGCTGCATTGAAATTCTCATACTCAAGCTCACCTACAGGTCCACCGTCAACTGTGTAGGCCCAGTCAGCTCCGAATGCCTCAACATCAAAATGATCCGTACCTCTACCGATCTCCTCGTCAGGCGTAAAGGCTATTCTGATTTTACCATGAACTATGTCCGGATTATTTATTAAATATTCAACAGCAGTCACTATTTCAGCAATACCTGCTTTGTTGTCAGCCCCAAGCAGTGTTGAGCCGTCGGTCGTGATAAGTGTTTTTCCAACGAGTTGGCCTAGCTCAGGGAATTCTTTGGGGGAAAGCAGTATTCCCTCAGAAGGATCCAGAATTATATCTCCTCCATCATAGTTTTCAACCAATTTGGGAGATACATTTCGTCCTGACATGTCCGGACTGGTGTCGAGATGAGCTATAAAACCGATCACTGGCAGCGCAGCATTAGTGTTGGCAGGAAGTGTGGCTGTTATATAGCCATTTGAGTCCATTTTGACCTCTTCAAGACCCAATGACTCCAACTCAGAACTGATAAATTTAGCAAGAAACATTTGACCCTCAGTGCT